>DATKPX010000211.1:0-11042 GCA_035523855.1 Allostellaceae bacterium | reverse complement strand
CTCCCGCGCCCCAGACCAGGATCGCCGGCTCCGCCATGGCGTTTTCTCCCCGTTTGGTTCGGCTGAACCCTAGAGCGGGCGAACACGGCGATCAACCGGCTGCGGGCACGATCATCGTCGGCAGCCGCGCCGCCGCTGCATAAGCGCGTCTTATGGCGCCCATCGCCGGTTTGCTTTGGCGGCCCGTGCCGGCGCTTGCTAGGATGCGCCGGCGGCTAGTGATCGGGGTATAACCTGCAAAAATGCTAGGCCGGACAGGGAGGTTTATGTGATGAATTGGCTCCGCCCAAGGCGCGTTGGCGCGTCGTGTCTCGTCCTTGCGGTCGTCGCGACGGCAGCGGCCGGGTCCGTCGCGATTGCCGAAGAGCCCTATAAGCTCAACGTCATCCTGCCGCTCACGGGACAGGCCTCCTTCCTCGGCAAGGAGGAGCAGGTCGCGTTGCAGATCCACGAGAAGCTCGTCAATGGCACCGGCGGGATCCAGAACCGGCCGCTGCAATACGTATTCTACGACGACCAGTCGAGCCCGCAGGTAGCCGTGCAGCTGGTGAAGCAGGTGAGCGCCGAGAAGCCGGCGGTGATCATGGGCTCCTCGCTGGTCTCGGTCTGCAGCGCGATGGCGCCGCTGATGAGCAACGGCCCCGTGCAGTACTGCTTCTCGCCGGGCATCCATCCGACGGCGGGCAGCTACGTCTTCAGCTCCAGCGTCTCGACTCATGATCTGCAGAAGGCGCTGTTCCGCTATTTCCGCGAGAAAGGCTGGAAGCGCATTGCCATCAT
The DNA here is from genome assembly GCA_035523855.1 of Allostellaceae bacterium. Classification (GTDB taxonomy): domain Bacteria; phylum Pseudomonadota; class Alphaproteobacteria; order ATCC43930; family CGMCC-115725; genus DASZHJ01. The sequence continues at coordinate 10,262 of DATKPX010000211.1, read as the reverse complement.
GACCTCGAGCGACGCCACCGGCCAGGATGCGGAGCGCGGCATCGACGAGACGATCAACCTGTCCGAGTACAAGGACGCCGGCCTCACGCTGGTCGAGCGCGCCCATTTCAACACCACCGACATCAGCGTCGCCGCGCAGATCGAGAAGGTGAAGGCGGCAAATCCCGATGCCTTCGTCGCTTGGGCCACCGGAACGCCGATCGCCACCATCTTCAAGGGCATCGTGCAGGCGGGTCTCGATGTGCCGACGGCAACGACGGACGGCAACATGACCTATGCCCAGATGACCAACTACGCCGACTTCCTGCCGAAGCAGCTCTACATCCCTGCCGGCGAATGGCCGCCGCACGACCAGCGCGTGAAGCTCGATCCCGCCGTCGAGAAGGCGCAGCAGGAATTCTACGCCGCTTTCAAGACGGCGAATGTGCAGCCAGATGTGGCGGCCTCGCTCGCCTGGGGCCCGGCGGTGGTGGTGACCGCTGCGCTGCGCAAGCTCGGGCCGGGCGCCACGGCGCAGCAGCTCCGCGACCATCTCGCTGCGATCAAGGGCTTCGCCGGCATCGACGGCTTCTGGGACTTCACCGCCTCGCCGCAACGCGGCCTCGACGACAGCAACGCGGTGGTGACACGCTGGGACCCCGGCAAGAAGGTCTGGGTGGTTCTGAGCCAGCCCGGAGGCGTGCCGCTGGACAAGTGAGTCGAGGACGGTCCTAGGAAGTACCCCGGGTGGACGCAGCGATTCAGATCGTCATCGGCGGCTTGCTGCAGGGCAGTCTCTTCGCCGTGGTGGCGCTGGGCTTCTCGCTGGTGTTCCGGATGACCGGCGTCATCAACCTGTCCCAGGGCGCCTTCTGCGTGCTCGGCGCGCTGCTGGCATATTCGCTGCAGAGCGCCTTCGCGGTGCCGATCTATGTCGCGGTGCCCGTGGCGGTGCTGGGCTCGGCGGTGTTTGGGCTGGCGCTGGGCTTCGCCGCCTTCGTGCCGGCGCTGTCGCGGCTCCCCAATAGCAGCATGCTGATGCTGACCGCCGGCCTTCTCACCTTTACCCAGGGCGTGATGCTCGTCCACTGGGGTGGCGATCCCTATACGCTCAGGCCTTTCTCCGGCGAGGCGCCAGTGCGGCTCCTGGGCGTGCGACTGCCGACCCAGGGTTTCTGGATCGCCGGCATGGCGATCATTATTGTCGTCGCCTTCTGGTACCTCTTCGCCCGCACCGCCATCGGCAAGGCGCTGCAGGCCTGCGCCGAGAATCCGACCGCGGCGCGCCTCATGGGTATCGATGTCGAGCGCATGGCGCTGGCCAGCTTCGTTCTCGCCGCCATGATCGGCGCGCTCGGCGGCATCATGGTGGCGCCGATTCTAGCGCTGCAGTTCGACACCAGCCAGCTCTTCACCATCAACGGCTTCATCGCGGTGGCGATCGGCGGCATGGGCTCCTTCGTTGGCGCGGTGGTCGGTGGGCTGGTGCTGGGCGTCGCCGAGCAGCTTGCCGCCGGCTACATCTCCGCGCTCTTCAGCAACGCGCTCGCTCTCGGCCTGCTGCTGGTGACGCTGCTGTGGAAGCCGAGCGGTCTTTTCGCCTTCGGCCGCGCGCGGCGCACCGACGTGCGGGAGGAGCAGCGCATCCATCCGGCGATCGTCAGGCTCAGAGGCCGCGGCGCGGCATTCGGCGGTCTCGCTGCGCTGGCAGCAGCCCTCGTGCTTCCGCTGCTGGTGAGCGATCCCGGCCTGATGAGCTCGATCGTCATCACCGCGATCCTCTTCGTCGGCGTGCTTGGCCTCGACGTGCTCATGGGCTTCGCCGGCCAGGTGAGCCTGGGGCAGGGTGGTTTCATGGCGATCGGCGGCTATGTCGCCGCCATCCTCGCCACCACCTATGGCTGGCCGCCCATCGCCGGCATCGCGCTCGGCTGCCTCGCCTCGCTGGTCTGCGCCCTGCTGCTGTCGATCGCCACCATGCAGCTCCGCGGCCATTACCTGGCGCTGGCCACGCTCGCTTTCGGCCTCGTCATCGACTCCCTCGATGTCGGCATGATGGAGACCACCGGTGGTCCCTCTGGCCTCGTCGGCATCCCCTCGCTGGAGATCGCCGGCTTCTCCTTCGATACCGACCGCTCGATGTACTATCTCGTGGTTGGCATCATCGTGGTGCTGGTGCTGACGCTGCTGGGCGGGATGCGCAGCGGATTCGGGCGCGCGCTGATGGCGGTCCGCGCCGACCGGCTGGCGGCGGGCGCCCTCGGGATCAACGTCGCGCGGGTCAAGATGGCGGCCTTCGCGATCTCCGCCGTGCTGGCCTCGCTCGCCGGCAGCCTCTACGCCTTCTACTTCCACTACCTCTCGCCGGACATGGTGGGAACCCAGCGCTCCTTCGAGATGATCACCATGCTGGTGATCGGCGGCGAGGGCACGCTGGTGGGACCGATCCTCGGCGTCGCCCTGCTGACCCTGCTGCCGACGCTGGTGCAATCTTTGGCGCTCTACAAGATCCTGGCGGAGGGCGCGCTGCTGGTGCTGGCCTTCAGCTTCCTGCCGGAAGGAATTTTCGGCGGCCTGGCGCGTCTGCTGGCCTCGCTCGCCGAGCGGCGGGCGCGGCACGTGGTGCCGGCGCGGCTCCCCGCCAAGGAGGCGCCATGAGCGTTCCGGCCCTGGAGGCGACCGGTCTCACGCGCGCCTTCGGCGGGCTAAAGGCCATCGACGGCGTCTCGCTCACCGTGCCGGCGGGAAGCCTGACCGCGCTCATCGGGCCGAACGGCTCCGGCAAGACGACTCTCTTCAACCTCATCACCAACCTCTATCGGCCCGATGCCGGCGAGGTGCGGCTCTTCGGCGAGAAGCTCGCGGGCGCCGCCGACTGGCAGGTGGCGGCGCGCGGCCTCGTGCGCACCTTCCAGACCGCGCGCGTCTTTCCCGGCATGACGGCGCTGGAGAACGTGCTGGCGGGCGCCCATCTCCGGCAGCGCTCAAGACCGCTCGCGCAGATGCTGTGGCTCGGCGGCGCTCGGCGCGAGGAGCGGGCCCTCGCCGAGCGCGCGGAGGCGATGCTGGAGCTCGCCGGACTCGGCGCTTGCCGCGATACCGCCGCTACCGACCTGCCGATGGGAGCACAGAAGCTGCTGGAGGTGATCCGGGCGCTGATGTCGCGCCCCCGGCTGCTGCTGCTCGACGAGCCGGCCGCCGGGCTCAACGACGGCGAGACGGCGGAGCTTGCCATGCTGTTGCGCGCGGTGCGCGACAGCGGCGTCACGCTGCTGGTGGTCGAGCACAACATGTCGCTGGTGATGGGGGTGGCCGATCAAGTGATTGTCCTCGATGCCGGCACCGTGATCGCTCGCGGCACGCCGGCCGAGGTCCAGCGCAATCCCCGCGTCATCGAAGCCTATATCGGCCAGACCGAAGGAACCGCCTGATGCTGGAGCTCAGCGACCTCAGCACCGGTTATGGGCGGCAGACGGTGGTGCACGGCGTGAGCCTCGCCCTGAAGCCCGGCGAGATCGTGGCGCTGGTCGGCGCCAACGGCGCCGGCAAGTCGACGCTGGTGAAGGCGATCTCCGGGCTGCTGCCGCTGCATGAGGGCGAGATCCGGCTCGACGGGCGCCGCATCGATCGGCTGGCGCCCCGCGACCGCGTGCTCGGCGGCATCGCCCATGTGCCCGAGGGACGCCAGGTCTTCGCCGGCCTCAGCGTCGCCGACAATCTTCGCTTGGGCGCCTACAGCCAGCTCGGCGGGCTTACCGCCGAGGCACTGCGACAGCGCCTCGACGAGGTCTGCGCGCCGCTGCCGGTGCTGCTGCAGCGGCTCGAGGAGCCCGCCGGCAATCTCTCCGGCGGCCAGCAGCAGATGCTGGCGATCGCCCGCGGGCTGATGTCGAAGCCGCGCATCCTGCTGCTCGACGAGCCCTCGCTCGGCCTCTCGCCGGTGCTGGTGACCGAGATCTTTCGCCTGATCGGGCGGCTGCGGGACCAGGGTCTCGCAATCCTGCTGTCGGAGCAGAACGCGCGGCTCAGCCTCGCCATCGCCGACCGCGGCTGCGTGATCGAGAAGGGCCGACTCACTCTCGAAGGCGGCGGGCGCGAGCTCCTCGGCAATCCCGAGGTCGCCGAGCGCTATCTCGGCGTAGGCGCCGCCGTCGGCGATTTCGGCGAGCAGCGCCAGCGTCAGATGGTTGCCGGACTGAGGCAGCTCTTCGCGCCCTGAGGGGCGGCTTGCCATTAACCACCCGCCCGCATCACACTCCTGATGTCGCGTGACTGGTCCGGGAGACGGTCGCCATGGAACTGCGTCAGCTCCGCTACTTCGTCACCGCCATCGAGGCGGGAACCCTCACCAAGGCGGCGGAGATTCTGTCCGTGGCCCAGCCGGCGGTGAGCCAGCAGATCCTCAAGCTCGAGGAGGAGCTCGGCGAGCAGCTGCTGATGCGACATTCCCGCGGCGTGGAGCCGACCGAGGCCGGCGCGCGGCTGCTCAGTCACGCCGCGGCGATCCTGCGCCAGCTCGATGCCGCCCGACAGGATCTCGACGAGCTCAAGGGCGAGGCCGCCGGCGAGGTCCGTGTCGGCATGCCGCGCAGCATCACCGAGCTGATCGGCGTCCGCTTCTTCGAGGAGTGCGGCCGCCGGTTGCCCAAGATCGGCCTCACCATGATCGAGCGGCTGAGCGAAGGCCTCAACGAGCTGCTGGCCGAGGGGCGGCTCGATCTCGCCTTCTCCTACAATCCTGAGCAGCTGGCGATGCTCGCCTATGAGCCGCTGGTGCAGCTCGACCTTTCCCTGGTGGCGCCGCCCGACGTCGTGCTGCCGACAACGTCGGACGGCACGGTCCCCTTCGCGGTGGCGGCAAAGCTGCCGCTGATCATGCCGACGCAGCCGCACGGGCTGCGCGCGCTGGCGGAGGAGACGGCGGCCGCCTCGGGCCTTGTCCTCAACATCGTGCATCAGGTGGATTCCGTGTCGCTCATCGCGGAGATGGTGATTGCCAATCTCGGCTGCACCATCCATCCGGTCGGCGCCTTCCGGCGCGCCGCCGCAACCGGCCTGGTGATCTGCCGCCGCATCGTCGATCCGCCGCTGTCGCGGACGCTCTACCTCTGCTATTCGCGGCGGCGTCCGCTGTCGCGGGCGCAGCTCGCCGTGCGCGAGCTCATGCGCGACATGATCGAGCGGACCAGCGCCGCGGGCGCCTTCCTCGAGCCGCTGGCGCAAGAGGGCGGGCGGGTCCTCGCCGCCGCCCTGCCTTGAGGCCACTCGAAGCACCGGTTCCCCCGGTACTCGTGCCGCATAGGTAGTCCCGCTTACGGGGATGCGCTTACGGATTCATCCGGATTTCTGCGGCGGCAGCGGCCGCTAACTATTCCTCCATCGAAGCCGAGAACGGCTCGAGCGGATGGAGGGCAGAATGACGGCGGCGGATCTCACCTCGACACTGGATCGTTCCGGCTGGCAGCTCGGAGCCGCCGCCCGCGCCCCTCGCCGGAGCCGTGCCCTCCGGGACCTGCGGGCCGACTGGCGGCGCTGGAGCGGCGGCGAGCGGGTGGCGGCCCTGGTGATGGTCGCCCTCTGGACCACCGCGGTCCTGTCCCTCGCGGCGATGAGCGGCGCCTGAAGGAGGCATACGGACCGTGGCACCCTCCGTCTTCCGCGCCCTCCGAGCCATCAAGCGCTACGCCGCCGCGCCGGAGCAGATCGACCAGGCGATCCTGTCAGCGATAAACGTGACGCTCTGCCTGGCTTCCGACGGCAATGACCGGGTGTGCGAGGGCTTTAACCGCGACGTCTCCGTCAACGGCACAGGCTTCCGGGGCATCCTCGACTGAGGCCCTCCCTAAGGCGAGCAGCGGCGCCTTCCCAGCTTCCCCCCGCGAGTTGCGTCTAAAGTCAGTATTAATACTTATTCGATTATTTTGCCGCGGATCTACACGCACTGCCGCGTTACAGCAGGGGAGGCTGTCATGCGCATCCGCGAGATTCGAATAAATGCGCGAATCTATGCCGGTTTCGGCGCGGTCATCGCGCTGGCCGCGGCGCTTGCCGTTCTCAGCATCTCGCAGCTCGTGGGGGTCGGCGGTCAGTTCACCCGGCTGGCCGACGTCTCCGACAATGCCGCCCGCAGCCTCGAGGTCGACCGTCTCGCCGACTCCCTGCGGCGCCTCGGCCTGAAATACCAGGTGGATGGCGACGAGGCGGCGGCACAGAAATTCGACACCGCCAGCACCCAGGGGGTCACCATCCTGGGCGAGGCGGCGAAGCACGCGACGTCCGAGGATCAGCGCCGGACTGTCGCTGCCGCGGCCGAGGCGATCGGTGCCGTCCGGCAGGACTTCGCGGAGCTGGTCAAGAACGGCAACCAGCTGAAGGCGGACAAGGCCAAGCTGCTCGATGGCAACGAGGCGCTGGGAAAGGCGGTCGACCAGCTCACGGCGGCGGCGCGCGGCACTCTCGACCAGGATCTCGAAGGCCGGACCCAGGACGTCGAGGCGGCAATCCTGGCGGTGCGGGCGGCCAACTGGCAGTTCCTCGCCACCAAAGATCCCAAGGGTCCGATCGGATTCAAGCTCAGCCTCGGCAAGGCGAAGCTCATTCTGACTGCGCTCGGCCGACTGCCGGCGGCGGAGAAGATCAAGCCGGCCATCGCCCCCGTCGGTGCGGCGCTCGACGCCTATGCCAAGAGCTTCGACGATTTCGCGGCCCGGATGCTGGCCGCCGACAAGCTCTACAACGACGTCATGCAGTCGAAGCTCGAGAAGGTGGGCGAGCTCGGCGAGGCGGTGCGCAGCGCGCTTACCGCGGACATGGAAGGCACCAAGTCCGGTGCCGGCCGCCGCATCGCCACCACGCTGGTGCTGCAGATCATCCTGGCGGGCGCCGGGCTGTCGCTCGGCGCCGTCTTCGCGATCGTCATCGCCCGCGGCATCACCGGTCCGCTCGCCGGCATGACCGCTGCGATGACCAGGCTTGCCGCCGGCGATAAATCGGTCGCCATTCCCGCCCGCGACAACAAGGACGAGCTCGGCGAGATGGCGAAGGCGGTCGAGGTCTTCAAGCACAGCATGATCGAGGCGGACCGGCTCGCCGGCGAGCAGCGCGCCGCGCAGGAGCGGCGCGAGAAGCGCCGCGAGACCATCGAGCGGCATATCGGCGCCTTCGACCAATCCGTCGGGCGTCTCCTTCAATCGCTCTCCGCCGCCTCCGGCGAGATGCGGGTCACCGCGGAGACCATGTCGAAATCGGCGGCGGAGGCGACGCGCCAGGTGGGCGCGGTCACCAGCGCCTCGCAGCAGGCATCCGCCAATGTGGAGACTGCCGCGTCGGCCACCGAGGAGATGGCGGCTTCCGTCGCCGAGATCAATCGGCAGGTGGCGGAGTCCGCGCGCATCGGCGCCGAGGCCGTCGAGGGGGCGGCACGCACGAACGCCACGGTCAAGGGCCTCTCCGAGGCGGCGCAAAAGATCGGCGAGGTGGTCCAGCTGATCCAGGACATCGCCGCCCAGACCAATCTGCTGGCGCTCAACGCCACCATCGAGGCGGCGCGCGCCGGCGAGGCTGGCAAGGGCTTCGCCGTGGTGGCCTCCGAGGTGAAGACGCTCGCCACCCAGACCGCCAAGGCGACGGAGGACATATCCAGCCAGATCCGCGCCATCCAGAGCTCGACCGGCGAGGCGGTGCAGGCGATTACCGGCATCGACGGCACCATCGGCCGCATCAGCGAGATCTCCACCGCGATCGCCAGCGCCATCGACGAGCAGCAGGCGGCGACCAAGGAGATCACCCGCAGCACGCGGGAGGCGGCGCTCGGCACCAGTGAGGTCTCGCGCGACATCGCCAGCGTGAACCAGGCCGCGAGCGAAGCCGGCGCGGCTGCCGCTCAGGTGCTCACCGCCTCGACCGAGCTCGACCGCCAGGCGGAGAGCCTCCGCGTCGAGGTCGATCAGTTCCTGGCCAATATCCGCGCGGCCTAGTCCAGCGCGATATCGTGGCGCGGCCGGCTCCAGTCGCGCGCGGCCGCTACCGCCCGCTCGAGATCCTCCTCCAGCATCAGGCCGTCGGCGATCAGCTGCTCGGCTGCTGCCCGGATCGCCGCCACGTAGCCGGCAGGGTCGCGATAGCGAGCGGCGATCGAGGGACGGGGATCGCCGGTCATCCGCCGCTCGCTCTCGGAGGCGGCGAAGGGAAGGGTGCTGCCGGTGAAGGTGTGCATGGCACCGTGGCCAAAGCCTCGGGCGCGCAGGTTCCAGCCCGTATATGTCGCGAGCGGCGCCACCACCATGGGCGCGCGCACGCCGGCGACATCGTTGCCGTCGGCATCCACCGCCGGCACAAGCACCGCATAGCTCTTGCCGGCGATCGCCTCGGGCGGCTCCCTGAGAATGCCGCGGCCGAACTCCGGTCCGAAATCGAGGAGCGGCAGACCGTTGGGACCGGTCGGCGGCATCACGCCGGGAATGCCTGGGAAGCGGTCGCGCCACTCCTCCATGCTCACCAGCGTGCCGTCGGCACGGCGGGGGATCCGGCTTGGCGGCGGCGGCGTGCCGTCGGTCGCCCAGCGATCGAGGACGTCGAGGAGCGCGCGGAACAGCATCGAGGTCGCGACCACGTTGACCAGGTTCTGGCAGACGCCGCGGCCGGGTTTCTTCAGATTGGGGTCGGCGAAGTGCTGCGAGCTCGACCAGAGATAGACGCGGACATTGTCCGGCTGCTCGAGGTCGTTGCCGCGCGTGTCCGTGTGCACGAGAGAGCCACGGCGCTGCCAGTATTCCGTCGCGGTCTGGCTATGGATCACCAGCGGATCGGTCGCCGGCCGCTTCAGGATCGCATCGCGCCGGCCGGTGAGATGATCGGTGCTTTCGGCGTAGGAGAAGGGGAAGCGGTCGGCGGCGTTGAAATGATCCTCGTATTGCTGTCCTGCCGGCGTGACGGCGCTGGCAAAGCGATGGTTCAGCCACATGAGACCGGCGCCCGCCACGTGGGGCAGCACGCCCTCGAAGACGCGCCGCTCCTCGGTGTCGGCATTGAAGCCCAGATGGACGAAATCGCGGATGCAGCGGCCAGTCTGCGAGCGTCCCCAGGCATAGGCCTTCTCGATGCCCGCTCCATCCTCCCGCAGCGGGTTCTGCGTGCCGGCGGCATCGCGCTCGCCGTATTTTAGGAAGCTCGCGAAGTCACGCACGGCCACATGGCCGAGGCCGAGCACCAGCGGATCGCGGCCGGTATAGATGAGCTCGTAGATCCAGCCGGGCTCGAATCCCGCCGGCAGATGAATGTGGGTGTCGGAGGGAACGAGCGCCTGCTCGGCGCCCTGATTGTCGAGGCCGAGACCGCTCTCGATCCGGGCGAAGCACCATTGATCCGATGCGATGGGGTCGCGGACGTCCTCGGGATAGCGCCGGCGCGTGAGCCGAGCTTCGCGGGTGTCGAGGGAGACCGTGGGGTGGCTGCGCGTCGAGACCCGGCTGGAGAGTGGCAGGGTGGTGATGCCCGGCTGGTCGGCGACGTACTCGACGCGGACCGGGCCGGTGATCGGCTTGCCCTTGTCGGTGGCGACTGGCAGGTCGAGCAGCATCCGCCCATCCCCCGGCAGCAGGTCGCCCTGCCAGGCGATCCAGGCGATGGCGTAGCCGCGGCGCATGAGGAACCCATTGCCGGCGTGGTCGAGACTCCGGGGGTCGTTGCTGGCCGGCGCGTCGTTGAAGAACTGCAGCGCGCGCTTGTTGCCGCGATTGCCGTAGTCGAGGAAGAGCCGCCGGTTGCCGAGGCGCATGTTCCGCGGCTTCAGGATCATGAAGTCGGCGGCGAACCGTACATGACCCATCGCGTCGGCCGGCGCTTTCTCCAGATCTGTGATGCCCTCCTGGGTCGCGGCCCTGGGATCGACCGCGAAATGGGCTCGACCCACCAGCCGCTCATAGGGCCCCGCGGCGCCGAAGGGGTGGCTCCCGGCAAAGGCGCCGCGCTCGCTGATCCTGAGCTCGATAAGGTTCGTCATGGCCGCTGCCTCGGTAGATGCCGCCGGCCCTACGCTGCCAGATCGGCCAGGCAGCGCAAAGGGTAGCGTGCGGCACCGCTCGGGCCCGCTGCCAATTCTTGTCACCGCCCGGGGCAGGCATCGTCCTTAACGACACCTTAACGGTGGGGCCGCCACTCTCTATATATAGCGCCCTTTTACCGCATCTCCGGCCGTCCGCACGGCGGCTTGGATTGTGGTATAAGGAGCGCCGTCGGCCCCGGCGGAAACCGGTGGCGGAGCGGTCAGACCCAGCGAACATGGG
>DATKPX010000210.1:0-7776 GCA_035523855.1 Allostellaceae bacterium | reverse complement strand
GGCAGGTCCTCGCTGTCGACCACGCCGCGCACGAAGCGCAGCCAGGAGGGCAGCAGCTCCTGGCAATCATCGGTGATGAAGACGCGCCGGACATAGAGCTTGAGGCGGTGCTTGCGCTCGGGATCGAAGAGGTCGAAGGGCTTCGTCGACGGCACGAAGAGGAGCGCCGTGTACTCGATCTTGCCTTCCGCGCGCCAGTGGAGGGTCAGCGCCGGCGCATCGCCGGCATGGCCCACATGATGATAGAACTCGCGGTACTGCTCCTCCGTGATCTCCGATTTGGGCCGCATCCAGAGCGCCGAGGCGGCGTTGAGGGTCTCCTCCTTCTCGCCCTCCACCAGCACGATCGGCAGCGCGATGTGGTCGGAGTAGGTCTTGACGATCTGGCGCAGCCGGTAGGGCTCGAGATACTCGCTCGCATCCTCGCGCAGATGGAGGGTAATGGTGGTGCCGCGCGCCGGCCGCTCGGCGGGCTCGACGGAGAACTCGCCCTTGCCGTCGGAGACCCAGCGCCAGGCCTGGTCGGTGCCGGCCTTGCGCGAGATCACCGTCACCTCGTCCGCCACCATGAAGGCGGAATAGAATCCGACGCCGAACTGGCCGATCAAGGTGCGGTCCTTGCGCTCGTCGCCGGAGAGCTGGCCCAGGAACTCGGCGGTGCCGGAGCGGGCGATGGTGCCGAGATTGTCGATGAGCTCTGCCTCGTCCATGCCGATGCCGTTGTCGGCGAGGGTGAGGGTGCGCGCCTTGGCGTCGGGCGTCAGCGTCACGCGGTAGGCGCTGTCCTCGCCGGCGAGCTCGGGCCGGGTGAGCGCCGCATAGCGCAGCCGGTCGCAGGCATCGGAGGCGTTGGAGATCAGCTCGCGGAGGAAGATCTCCTTCTGGCTGTAAAGCGAATGGGCGACGATATCGAGGAGCCGGCTCACCTCCGCCTGGAAGCTTCGTTTCTCCGCAGCCATAGCCGATCGATCTCCGTGCAGTTCCCGAACGGCACGAGATATGAGCAAGACCGCCGCAAGGTGCAAGACTCTGCGGCGGGGTCGGCGCGGGTTTAGCGGGCGATCAGCGGCAGCCGTTGGCCTGGTCGGCGGACTGGCCGATGGCGCCCCCGATCACCGCGCCGGCGAGAATGCCGAAGAGCGTAGCGCCGGTGTTGTCATAGGCGCCGCGGCTTGCCTGCGCGGCGAGGATCCCGCCGGCGGCGGCGCCCACCATCGCGCCCGCCACCAGCCCGCTGTTGTCGCAGGCGGCGGCCTCCCGGGGGTTATAGCGGGGCGCCGGCGGCGGGTAATAGCCGGGTGGTGGCGGCGGATAGACCGCCATCGGCGGGTAGGGCCGGTGGCCCCAATAAGGCGAATCGGCACGGCCATCGGCCGCTGCCGCCGGCGTGGCGACGCCGCCAAGCGCGATGAGGAGCGCCAGGGCGGCCCCTGCAACGCCCAGACGGCGCTTGGACTTCGGTCGTGACAGCGGGGAGACGCCCATGGCGATCCTCCAGTCGGCTGCCCAGAGAACGCCGGGCCGCCGCCGCCTATTCCGCCGGGCTGTCAGCTACTCTTTAGGGATGAGGCTCCAGCAATCCGCAATCGGGCGGCTTGCTGTCGTCGAATTTGAGCTCGTCGGCATGGCTCATCACCTTCTGCAGGAAGGCCTTCTTGTCCGGGCAGAGGCCGAGCGCGTTGACGTGGGTCTTGACGGGGTCGCCCTCCGCGTCGGAGATCGCCTTCTGGTAGACGGTGCGGAAGGCGGCCTTGCGGCGCTCCGTGTTGGGGCAGGCCTCGATCCGCTGAGAGATATCCTGGCGCGCCGTCGAGCCCAGGAGCGGCAGGCCGCAGGCGTCGAAGGAGTAGGTGAGCATCACCCCTTCATAGAGGCTTTCGACCTCGGATCGGGTCGGCATCTGGTCCTCGCCGCCGGTGGCAGCCGGCGCCGGGGCGGGAGCCGGCGGCACCACCGCGACCTGGGGTGGCGCTGCCGGAGCGGCGGCCGGCATGCCGGCGACGTTCTGCAGCGGGGTCAGCACCGGCTGCGACGGCGTCGCGGGGGCCGGTGCCGGCGGCGGCGGCGCGGCCGCGGCCGGCGCCGTCGTCCGGGAGTTATCGGCGGCGATCGGCGTCAGCGGGGTGGAGTTGATCGGCAGCTGCTTGTTGGGCGGCCGGAGCGCCGGATTGATGTTGTAGGTGTTGACGTTAGAAGGCGGCGCGCCGGGCTGGCGCTGCAGCGGGGGCGGGCCCTGATCGCAGGCCGCGAGCAGCAGGGGGGCGAGGAGCAGGGGAGCGAGACGCGGCATCCGCATGTACGACACCTTCGGCGGGACCAGGGAACGAGCTCGGGGCCGATCATAGCGAGCAAGACGCGATTTTCGCAGCCCTTCCCTTGCGTCCGCGGCGACTCGATTCCTGGGGCTACCGCGTGCCTTGCCTTTCCGCTCCGGAGACCCGATTCTAAGGTGATGGGCCCGCTGAGTTCCGCGCCGCGCCTCACCGCCGTTCTGGGGCCTACCAACACCGGCAAGACCCATTACGCCATCGAGCGCATGCTGGGGCATCAGACCGGCATGATCGGCTTCCCGCTGCGCCTGCTGGCACGCGAGAATTACGACCGTGTCGTGAAGGCCAAGGGCGCCCGCGCGGTGGCGCTCATCACCGGCGAGGAGAAGATCCTCCCGCCCAACCCCAGCTATTTCGTTTGCACCGTCGAGTCGATGCCGCTCGACCGTCCCGTTGATTTCCTCGCTGTCGACGAGATCCAGCTCTGCGCCGACCCCGACCGTGGCCATGTCTTCACCCAACGCCTGCTGGAGGCGCGCGGCCGCTACGAGACGCTGCTGCTGGGCTCCGACACCATCAAGCCGCTGCTGCGCCGCCTGGTGCCGGATGCCGATGTCATGGGCCGGCCGCGCTTCTCGATCCTGCGCTATACCGGCGCCAAGAAGGTGACGCGTCTGCCGCCGCGCAGCGCCGTCGTCGCCTTCGCCATCGCCGACGTCTTCGCGCTCGCCGAGCTGATCCGGCGCCAGCGCGGCGGCGCCGCTGTCGTGATGGGGGCGCTCAGCCCCCGCGCGCGTAACGCCCAGGTCGAGCTCTTCCAGTCCGGCGAGGTGGACTATCTGGTGGCGACCGACGCCATCGGCATGGGCCTCAACATGGATCTGGATCACGTCGCCTTCGCCAAGCTGGTGAAGTTCGACGGGACCCAGCCGCGCCGTCTCACCGCGCCCGAGATCGCCCAGATCGCCGGCCGCGCCGGCCGCCACATGAGCGACGGCACTTTCGGCACCACCGCCGACGAGCCGGAGGTCGATCCCGAGATGGTGGAGGCGGTGGAGAATCACCGCTTCGATCCGCTGACGCGGCTCTACTGGCGGAACGCGCGGCTCGATTTCCACGGCATCGATCGCTTGCTCAAGAGTCTGGAGGAGCGGCCGCGCCGCCCCGGCCTGGTGCCGGCGCGCGAGGCGGACGATCACCGGGCGCTGCGCGCGCTCGCGCGCATGCCTGACATCGCCGACAGCGCCACCAACCCCGGCGCCGTGCGCCTGCTCTGGGAGGTCTGCCAGATCCCGGATTTCCGCAAGGTGATGAGCGACGCGCATGCGCGCCTGCTGGCGCAGGTCTATCGCCATCTCGCCGGCGCCAGCGGCCGGCTGCCGACCGACTGGGTCGCCTCGCAGATGGCGCGGCTCGACCGCACCGAGGGCGACATCGACGCGCTGATGGCGCGGATCGCCCATGTGCGCACCTGGACCTTCATCGCCCACCGCGCCGACTGGCTTGCGGACGCCGGCCACTGGCAGGAGCGCGCGCGCTCGATCGAGGACCGGCTCTCGGATGCGCTGCACGATCGCATCACCCAGCGCTTCGTCGACCGCCGCGCCGCCTTCCTGGTGCGCCAGCTCGCGGGCTCGCAGGAACTGCTGGCTTCCGTCAGCCGCAATGGCGACGTGCAGGTCGAAGGCCACTATGTCGGCCGCCTAGACGGCTTCCGCTTCCGCGCCGACACCGCCGCCAGCGACGATGCCGCGCGCACGCTGCTCGCCGCCGCCAACCGCGTGCTGGGTGCCGAGATCGCCGAGCGCGCCCAGGCGCTCGCATCGGCGCCGCACGAGGAGTTCGAGCTCACCGCCGAAGGGCAGCTGCGCTGGCGCGACGGCGCGGTGGCGCGCCTCGCCGCCGGCGAGCGCATCCTGCAGCCGCGCATCGACGTGCTGCCGGCGGAATTTCTCGACGGCCAGCTCCGCGAGCAGGTGCGCCGGCGGCTCGCCGACTTCACCCGCGAGGAGATCCGCCGCCGCCTCGCGCCGCTGATCCCGCTCGGCGATGCCGAGCTTGCCGGCGCGGCGCGCGGCCTTGCCTATCAGCTGATGGAGGCGCTCGGCGGCCTGCCGGCGGCGCAGGCGCGGGCGCAAGTGCTGGCGCTCGACGCGCCGATGCGGCGGCGCCTGCGCGGGCTCGGCGTGCGGCTCGGCGTCGAGGCGGTCTATGTGGCGCCGCTGCTCAATCCGCGCGCCGCCGACATGGCGGGGATCCTGTGGGCGGTCTATCACGGCGCGTCGCTGCCGGCGCCGAAGCTGCGCGGCGGCGCGCAGCCGCGCGATCCCGCGCTCGCCGACGGGCTCTACGCGGCAATGGGGTATCGCGTTGCTGGCGCGCGGGTGCTGCGCCTCGACCGCGTCGAGCGGCTCGCCGCCGCGCTGCGCCGCCTCGCGCGCCAGGGTCCCTTCGCGCCGCTGCCGGAGCTGACGCAGCTCGCCGGCTGCGGCGGCGAGGAGCTGCCGGGTGTGCTGGCGGCGCTGGGATATCGCGCCGTCACCGACGAGAGCGGCACCAGCTTCCAGCCCGAGCGCCGGCGCGCCCAGAAGCGGCGGCGGCCGCCGGCGCCGGTGCCAGCGGAGGGACCCTTCGCCAAGCTCGGCGCGCTGCGGATTGCGCGCTGACGCATGCGGGAGCTTGGATCCTCGCAACGTCTCGACCGCTGGCTCTGGTGCGCGCGCTTCGTGAAGAGCCGCTCGCTCGCCTCGCGGCTCTGCAGCGGCGGCATGGTCGAGCTCGGCGGCGGCGCGGTCTCCAAGGCGCATCACGCGGTGCGCGTCGGCGACCGGCTGGTGCTTCGCCTCGGTCGCTGGGAGCGTCACGTCGAGGTGCTGGCGCTCGCGCAGCGCCGCGGTCCCGCCCGCGAGGCGCGGCTCCTCTATGCGGAGACCGCGCCGGCGCGGCGCGTCGTGGAAGCGGTGGAGCCCTGGACCTCGCTCTTCGAGGACGGCGACGAGGTGCCGGGGCCGTAAATTTCGGCGTCGGCTTCGCCGGGCCGGCTAAAGGCGCGTCCAGGCGCTGGCCATCAGCAGGCCGGAGGCCGCGACGATGACGACCGCGCCCGATATCGCGAGCCCCTGCTCCAGCCGGTGGGTCTTCACGCCGATGCGTTCGATCGTTCCCACGATGGCGCGTCGTCCAAGCACGCTGGCGACGCCGATGGCGGAGACGGTGATCGCCATGCCCAACGAGAGGGAGGCGACCGCGGCAATCCCGACCGCCAGCGCCTGATTGGCGAGCGCGAAGAGCAGGATGATGATGGCGCTGGCGCAGGGCGTGAGGCCGGCCGCGACCACCAGGCGATTGCGCAGCCCGGCGGCACCGGCGGTCGGGCCGTGACCGGGTTGATGCGGATCCGAATGATCGTGATGCTCCGCCCCGTGGTCATGGGCGCAGCCATGGCCCGCAATGCCGCGCCCGAGCATGACCAGCCCGAGGAGCGCGATCAGCCCATAGCTGACGAATTCCACCAGGCCCGCTCGATTGAGCACGTCGAATTGCCGCCACTGCAGGAGCACCGCGAGCAGGCTCACGAGCACGACCGCGGTGACGCCCTGGATGAGCGAGATCAGGCTTCCCATGACGATGCCGCTGGTCCAGCGCGCCCGGTTGGCGACGAAGTAGGAGGCGACGACCGCCTTGCCGTGGCCGGGGCCGATCGCGTGCAGCACGCCATAGAGAAAGGCGAGACCGAGGATCGCCGCCAGCGCGCCGCCGGAGCCGCGGTCGCGCACCTTGTGGAAGGCGGCGGAGATCGCGTCGTTCAGTTGTCGCTGCGTTTCCGCCAGGCGCAGCACCGCCCCGCCCGCAAAAGCGGCCGCGCCGTCGGTCGGTGACGGCCCGCGGCCGGTCAGCGGGTCGGTGGCGAGCGCGGGAGCCGCGGCAAAGAGCAGCATCGCGACGGCGAGCAGGGCGCGGAGGCGTGGCATGGCCGCTCAGCTCGCGCGGCCGTAGTGGCAGGCGACCACCACGGCGTCCATCGGACCGAAGGTGCTGGTGTCCTTGCGCTCGGTCTTAGGCGCGCATTGGGCGGCAAGCTTCTCGCCATTCTGCACGGTCACGGGCTTTCTCTTGGCGAGCTCGAAGTCGATGTAGAACTCGTGATCGAAGGCCGCGAGCTCCAGCGTGCTGGGCCCGGAGCGCGCCGGATCATGGATCGGCACGGTGAAGGAATAGATCATGCGATGCTGCTCGTAACGCGCGGTGAAATCCTTGAATTCGGTCACCGTCACGGCAGCTCCGTTCAGCGTCAGGTCGATGAAGTAGTGGTAGTCGGCGGTGGCCTTGAAGGCTTCCTCTTCGAGTTTCTTGATGTCGGCCGCGCTGAGCTGGCCCTGCGGCCGGCTGGTATAGTCGTGAAACAGCATCGAGCTGTACATCTCATCGAAGGTCCAGGTCACCCGCGCGCCGACAACGCCGGCATCATCGAACAGCATGGCGACGGCATAGTCGATGAACACGTGCGGATGCGCCGCGGCCGGCGCAGGGGCGCCGAGGCTCGCCGCGACGAGGATGCCTGCCAGCCGCGACGGCGCAAAGCCTCGGACGCCGAAGAAGACGAGCGCGCGCCACCAGCGCCGCATGAGGGGATCAGCGAGCGACCGTGACAGGGCAGCCGCAGAGCGGACAGAATGCCGTCAGCGAAGGAAGCGCGGAATCACGCTCCAGCTTTCCCTGCAGCTCCGAGATCAGCGCCGCGTGCTCGGAGGACGGGCCGCACCGGTTCGCGTAGAGCTGTCCGACGCCGCTTTCGGGATTGCCGACATAGGATTGAAAGGCGTGAGCCGGCCGGGCGGCGCCCGTTGCCGCCACCGCGACCGCACCGCCGACCCACCGGGCGGTTCCCAGCAGCATCCGCCGCCGCGATTGCGAGAAATCCCCCATGACGACTCTCCAGCAGTCGGTCCATCCGGGCCGGGATACTAGCCTTGCCGGCGTTGCGCCAACATTAAATTGGCTTCACGAAGGTTACCGCCGGGTCGCGTCTTGGGCTTCACGGCTCAGCGCACCGAGATGGGGATGCGGATGTCGAGCGTCGACGCCTGCGGCTTGCCGGCCTCCATCGCCGGGAAGAAGCGCCACTTCCTCAGGGTCTCGAGAAGGGCGCTGTTCAGCGCGGGATCCGGCGTCGGCTCGATCAGCTCCACCTGCGCGCTGCCGTCGGCCGCCACGCGGAAGCGCGCCACCGCCACCAGGCTGATCCGGCGCTGCCGCAGCGCGTCGGGGATCTCCGGCAGCGGGCGGTAGATGGCCCGCGCGCCCATGTTCTCCTGGCCGGCGTTGGCCGGCGGTCCCGCCAGGGGCGCGGCAGCGCTGGCCGGTGGCGAGATTGCCGGCGGCGAGAGGGTGGCAGGCGGCGTCGGCGCGGCGCTGGGCGACGGCCTGGCGGAAACGGCGGGTCGCGGGGGCGGCCGCGGCGGCGGCGGCGGCGGAGGCGGAGCACGCGCCGGCGTCGGGTCGGGAT
>DATKPX010000209.1:0-4448 GCA_035523855.1 Allostellaceae bacterium | reverse complement strand
TTGGCTCGAGCCCGCCTGAGCGCCCGAGCGGAGATCCGTCCCATGACCACGCCCGCCGATCCGCATTCCCACGATCACGATCACCACGATCACGACCACGCGGTGCCGCACCGGCATCCGGCGCGCGCCGATAGCGACGACCGCGTCGGCTATTACCAGGCGATGGAGATCGCGGTGCGCGATCTCCTGATCGAGAAAGGCGTCATCACCGCCGACGATGTGCGCCGCGCCATCGAGGCGATGGACGCGCGCACGCCGGCCCAGGGCGGCCGCATCGTCGCGCGCGCCTGGCTCGATCCCGCCTTCAAGGCGCGCCTCCTCGCCGACGGCAACGCCGCCGCGCGCGAGCTCGACATCGATGCCGGCCCCTACAAGCTGATCGTGGTGGAGAACACTCCGAAGCTGCACAACATGATCGTCTGCACGCTCTGCTCCTGCTATCCGCGCATGGTGCTGGGCCTGCCGCCGGACTGGTACAAGAGCCGCGCCTATCGCAGCCGCGCCGTGCGCGAGCCGCGCGCGGTGCTCAGCGAGTTCGGCACCGCGATCCCGGACAGCGTCGAGGTGCGCGTCCACGATTCGACCGCCGACTGCCGCTATCTCGTGCTGCCGGAGCGGCCGAAGGGCACCGAGAGGATGGGCGAGGCGGCGCTTGCGGCTCTCGTCAGCCGCGACAGCATGATCGGCGTCGCCCGCGTCGCCGCCACGCCGGGGTAAGCCGATGACCGCCGATCCCAAGCCGATGGCTGTGGGCGGCCATCCCTTGCCGCCGGAGGTGCTGCAGAGCCTGCGCCAGGCGGCGGCCAAGACCGGCGTCGATTTCGGCTTCCTGGTGGCGCAGGCCTCGGTGGAGAGCGGCTTCAACGCCGAGGCGGTGGCGCCCCATTCCAGCGCCGCCGGGCTCTTCCAGTTCACCAGCCAGACCTGGTTCCAGATGATGCGGCAGCACGGCGCCCAGTACGGCTATGGCGAGCTCGCCAAGGCGATCGAGGTGCTGCCGAACGGGCGCCTCGGCGTCAAGGATACGGCGGCGGAGAAGCAGATCCTCGATCTCCGCGGCAATGTGGAGGTCGCCGCGCTGATGGCGGCGGAATTCGCCAAGGGCAACGCGGCGCGCCTGCAGCGCGCGCTCGGCCGCCAGGCGAGCGCCGCCGATCTCCACCTCGCGCATCTCCTGGGATCGAACGGCGCCATCCGCTTCCTGAAGGCGCGCGAGGCCGGCGGCGAGCAGGCCGCCGCCAAGCTGGTGCCGGCGGCGGCGCGGCAGAATCCGCAGATCTTCTACGGCCACGGCCGAACGCCGCAGAGCGTCGCCGCCGTCTACCGCCAGATCGAGGCGAAGCTCGCGGGCCCGCTGCGCCAGGTGGCGGCGCTGGCGCCGGACTCGCCGGCCGCCGCCAAGCCCGCGACCCACGTGGCGCTGAAGCCGGGCCTCGGCCTCCTCGCCAGCCTCAGCAACGCCACCAAAACCAAGCGCGATCCCGAGGGCTGAGAGGGCAGGTAGAAAATCTTCCTCCTGAGGTGGGCAGGAGAGGGCAGGTAGAAGATCTTCCCCATCCTGAGCAAGCGACGCGCGTCGAAGGACACAATGTCATCGCGACGGGGGAGTCCCGAGCACCTCAGCGGTAGAACACCTGCTTGCCGATCTGCGCGGTGGCCACCATCCGGTCGGCCCATTCCGGCTTGCTCCGGCGCAGCTCGCGCTGCTCGGCGGGGCAATAGAAATGCGTGGCGCCGGCGGTGACGTCGTCGGTGAGCTCGCCCGTCATGATGCCGTGCGCCAGCGACTGCGCAAGCTCGAGGCTGTCCTTCTCCGTCGGATCCGGATGCTGGCGCAGCAGCGGCGCCTGGCCGTGCCGGATCGACAGCAGCGCGCGGTGGAAGCGCGCGCCCCTCAGCGCCTCGAAGGCACCCTTCTGCGCGACGATGTCGCAGGGCAGCACCTCCTTGCCCTTGGCCACGGCCGGGCCGGGGAACGTCCCCGCCACCGTCGCGTGGACGCGGTTCATCACCACGAACATGATCGCCGCCATGCCATCGCGGCCCTCGCCGCGCGCCTCGGCGAACGCCACCAGCGACAGGCAGCGCTGCTCACGCTCGGCCTCCTTCTCGGAGAGCGCGACGTCCTTGCCGCCGATCCGGTAGTGATGCCGCTCAACGCTCTTCGATGTCGCGGCGCCACCCTGGCTCTCGTCGACCCGGGCGAGGGCGGGAGTGCCGCACAACAAGACAAGGGAGGTCGCCAATACCAGAATACGATGCGCCATCAGGTCACCTGCTCCGCCGTTCGGACGAAAAGGGGATGACAGCGGCGCGTCACGCGGCCCGAGCGCGTGCGTCCTGCTGCCAGGAAAGATATTGGGCCGCCGGCGATGCGTTGCTGCGACGCACACGGGTCCTTAAGCGGGACCGGATCACGGCATTGCCACATTCAGGCCCGGGAAAGGCGCGCATTCCGGCCGCGGTGCCCTGAAGCTGAGGCATTTTGTGGCTCGCGCTGGCGCGCCGACTTTTATTGCCACAGTATCGGCCGCGATGATCTCGCGACGGAACCTGATGCTCTCGATCCCCGCCGCTCTCACGCTCGTGAGCGCTGCGGCAAGAGCCGCGACGCCGGAGGAGAGCGCCGGCTGGGCCGGGCGCCTCGACGGCGTCCGGCACTGGCGCCTGCCGAACACACCCAACGGCCTGAAGCCGATCCAGAGCTGGCATGCGACGGGATCCGCGCCCGACGGCGACATCTATGTCGGCGGCATGGATCACGCCACCAACGCGGCGCTCTACCGCGTCGCTCGGCGGAGCGGGCAGCTGCGTTATCTCGGTGACGCGCGCGCCGCTTCCGAGGCGGCGGGCAACTGGCGGCCCGGCGAGACGGCGGAGAAGTTCCACACGCGGCCGCTCTGGTTCGGCGGCAAGGTCTATGTGGCGACCCTCGATCGCTCGACCCTCGACGACGCCTATCTCGGCCGGCGCGGCTTCCACTGGTACGCCTACGATCCGGCGCAGGACCGCTTCAGCGATCTGAGCGCGGGCGAGCCCGGCGGCGTCGGCGCGCCGCATCTGGGGCTGGTGACGCTTGCCGGCGATCCCGCGCGCAACGTCATCTACGGCGCCGCGATCCCGACCGCCGAGCTCTTCCGCTACGACGTGGCGCAGGGCCGCACCGAGGCGCTCGGCCGTCCCGCCTCATATGACAGGCGATACCTCTACACCAACCGCGTCATGTGGGTGGATTCCCGCGGCCGGCTCTATTTCACCGCCGGCAGCCCGCAATACGAGCCGGCGGCGGATCCCGCGATCTACGGCCATATTCACTACTACGATGCCGCCACCGGCGGCTTCGGCGAGCGGCGCGACTGGCAGCTCGCGGAGCCGCGCGCGCTGGAGACCGGCCAGGCGATCGACAATGGCAGGCGCCGCGTCTTCGCCGACGATCAGGGCCATGTCTATCGCTTCGACGACGAGGGTCCGACCTGGAGCTATCTCGGCAAGATGCAGGTGCCGGAGGCGGAGCTCTGGGTCTGGGTGCTGCAGGTGAGCGCCGACGGCACGAAGGCCTACTACGTCACCAGCAGCTGGATGCCGCAGGCCAATCCGGCCATGCTCTCGGAATTCGATCTCGCGAGCGGCGAGAGCCGCCGCCTCTGCGCGCTCGATGCGCTCGATCCCGTGCTGGGCCTGCTCTTCCTGCACACCGGCTACGACGCCTGGGATGGCGAAGGGCGCTTCTACTTCACCAGCTTCACCTCCGACACCGACGCCCATGTGGTGCTGACCCGCGTCGATCCCGCGCGGCTCAAATCCGCGCTCAGGCTCTCGCTCTGATTCAAGGCGGCTCCTCCGCGAAGCAGGGCCGACCGTCGGGAATGACGACGCCCGGCAGCTTGCGCGAGACCCAGATGTGGATGGCGGCGGAGAGATCGGGCGGCTGATCGAGCGAGCCGCCCTTGACGCTGACGGTCGCCGATGCCGGCTCTCCCGCGTGCCAGAGCCGCGAGCCGCAGTCCGGGCAGAACAGGCAGCGCAGGCGGCGGCCGCTGTCGGTGGCGCGCGACCAGGATTTCGGCGTGCCCTGGGTCAGGCGTAAATCGTCGCTCCGCACGATCGCCGAGATGCCGAAGGCCGAGGCCGACTGCTTGCGGCACTCGCGGCAATGACAGACATAGAGCTCGAGCGGCGCGCCCGAGATCTCATATCGCACCGCGCCGCATTGGCAGCCGCCGGCGAGGGAGTTCGAGGTCATTGCGGATGCTCCTCGTTGGTTTCTCCATCAGTTATGACTCGCTAACGGGCGAGCGCAAAGCTGCTAAGGTGAGCTTTGGATCAGCGGCGTGCGTCCTTCGACGCGCGGCGCTTGCCCAGGATGAGGGACGCTCTTGATGCCATCGACCAAAGCCCCTCATCCTGAGCAAGCGAGCGGAGCGAGCGCGTCGAAGGACGCAGGATCG
>DATKPX010000208.1:0-13501 GCA_035523855.1 Allostellaceae bacterium | reverse complement strand
GACATCGACATCGGCAAGTATACGGATCTGTCGCTGGTCGAGGACGCGGCGAAGCGCCTCCACTAGGATGGCCGGCACCGCGATCGGCTTCGAGGACGTGAGCCACACCTACCGGCCGGCGCGCGGCCGGACCGTGCTGGCCCTCGACCGCGTCAGCCTCGAGATCCGCGATCGCGAATTCGTGGCGCTGCTCGGGCCCTCCGGCTGCGGCAAGAGCACGCTGCTCTATCTGCTCGGCGGTTTCCTGCCGGTGGAGCAGGGGCGCATCACCGTCGGCGGCGCGGAGGTCAGCGGCCCGGGCCCCGACCGCGGCATCGTGTTCCAGAATTTCGCTCTCTTTCCCTGGAAGACGGTCCGCCAGAACATCCTCTATAGCCTGGAGAAGCAGAGTCTGGCGCGGGCCGAGCGCGAGAAGCGCGCGCAGGAGTTCATCGACCTCGTGCATCTGCGCGGCTTCGAGGACAGCTATCCGGCGCAGCTCTCCGGCGGCATGAAGCAGCGCGTCGCCATCGCCCGCACGCTCGCCATCGATCCGGCGATCCTGCTGATGGACGAGCCCTTCGGCGCGCTCGACGCGCAGACCCGCGGCCTCATGCACGAGGAGCTGCTGGCCATCATGGAGCAGCGGCCGAAGACGGTGGTGTTCGTCACCCACGACGTGCGCGAGGCGGTCTACCTCGCCGACCGCGTCGCCGTGATGTCGGCGCGGCCCGGCCGCATCAAGGAGATCGTCGCCACCGGCCGCAACGGCCGCGCCGGTCCCGAGATCCAGAAATCCCGCGCGTTCAACGACACCGTCGACCGCCTCTGGGACTCCGTTCGCCAGGAAGCGATGGCGGCGCAGCAGCAGCAAAGCGAGGGGGGATGAAGGCACTCTGGCGCTACCTGCCGCTCGCCTTGCTCGCGCTCGCCTGGGAAGCGGCGCCGCGCCTCGGCCTGATCGATCCGACGCAGCTGCCGCCGCTGAGCGCGGTTGCGGCGGCCTGGTGGGATCTGCTGCGCTCCGGCGACCTCGCCAGCAACGGCGTCTCCTCGCTGCAGAACCTGCTGGCGGGCCTGCTGCTCGGCGTCGTCGTCGGCGTCGCGCTCGGCGTGCTGATGGCGCGCTACCGCGCTCTCGACGAGCTCGTGCATCCCCTGGTGAAGGCGCTCTACCCGATGCCGAAATCCGCGCTCATCCCGGTGATGATCCTGTGGCTCGGCCTCGGCAGCGCGTCGAAGATCGCCTCGGTCTTCCTCGGCTGCCTGCTGCCGGTGGTGCTGAGCGCCTATAACGGCGCCCGCGGCGTCGACCGCGTGCTGGTCTGGTCGGCGCTCTCCGCCGGCGCCAGCCGCCGCGCGGTGGTCTGGGAGGTGGTGCTGCCGGCGGCGCTGCCGGAGATCCTCGCCGGCGCGCGCAATGCGCTGGCGCTCTCCTTCATCCTGCTGGTGACCTCCGAGTTCCTGATCGGCCAGCGCGGCCTCGGCTACCTGATCTCCTTCCTCGGCGAGGGCGGCAGCTATGCGGCGATGTTCGCCGGCGTGCTGACGGTAGCGGCGTTCGGCTTCCTGGCCGACCGGCTCTATCTCGTCGCCATGCGGCGGGTGCTGGCGTGGCGGGAATGACGGGCGCGCTCATCCGCGCTTTTCGCCGCAGCGCGCTGATGCTGGTGCTGCTCATTGCCTGGCAAGTGGCGACGGAGCTGCATGTCGTCTCCGCCTTCCTGCTGCCGTCGCCGGTGAGCGTGGCGCGGCGCCTCGGCGCCGACGCGGCCTCCGGGCAGCTGGCGCTGAGCCTGGCGGCGACGCTTTATCGGGCGCTGCTCGGCTTCGCGATCGCCGGCGCCGTCGGCGTCGCGCTCGGCATCCTGATCGCGCGCGTCCGTTTCGTGCACTGGCTGCTCGATCCCCTCGTCTCGGTGGGGCTGCCGATGCCGAAGATCGTGTTCCTGCCGGTCTTCGTGCTGTGGTTCGGCGTCTTCGACCAGTCGAAGATCCTGATGGTGGTGTTCTCCGCGGTCTTCCCGGTGATCGCAGCCTCCTGGGCGGCGACCGAGAACGTCGACAAGTACATGCTGTGGTCGGCGCGCGGCCTCGGCGCCGGCGGCCAGGCCCTGCTCTGGGAGGTGGCGCTGCCCGCGGCGCTGCCGGAGATCATGACCGGCCTGCAGGTGGCGCTGCCGATCTCCCTCATCATCGCGATCGTCGCCGAGATGGCGATGGGCGGCGAGGGGCTCGGCGGCGACATGATGCAGGCGATGCGCTTCGCGGATTCGCCCGGCGTCTTCGCCGGCATCGTGGCGATCGCCATCGCCGGCTCGGTGCTGGTGCGGGCGATGGAGCTGCTGCGCCGCCGGATGCTGGCCTGGCACCCGGAGGCCGAGGCCGGCTGATCGCTATCGCCGGGCGGTGATCACATGCGCCTGGATCTTCGAATCGATCGCGCCGACGCCGAACACTGCGGCGACCGCTTTCGCCGCCGCGCCGGTCGCCTCCTCGAGCCGCCCTTGGTCGCGCGCCTCGATCTCGCTGCGGAGCGGCGTCCCCTGGCAGAACCCGATGGCGACATCCCGGGCTGAGGGCGCGCGGCCGCGATGGGTCACCGTCGCGCTCACGATGCGCTCGAAACCGGCCTCGCGCAGCGTGCCGCCGATGGCGGTGAGATCGTGATAGCCGTGCGGGGTGCGCGCCAGGAAATTCGGCGGATCCCGCGGGAAGAGGCCGGCGACGGCGCGGGTGACGAGGTCGGCCACCTCGTTCGTCTCGATCCGGTCCCAGACGCTGAAGAGGAAGGCGCCGCCCGGCCGCAGCACGCGCCGCGCCTCGGCGAAGGCTTTCTTCTTGTCGGGAAAGAACATCGCGCCGAACTGGCAGACCACCGCATCGAAGCGGTCATGCTCGAAGGGCAGCTGCTGGGCATCGGCTGGTTGCCAGCTGACATTCGCGGCCGTCGCGCGGGTGGCGGCGAAGTCGAGCATCGGCGGATTGAGATCGGTGGCGGTGATCGCGGCATCGGGCAAGCGGGCCGCCACCGCGCGCGTCACGATGCCAGTGCCGGCAGCGGTCTCCAGGATGTCCCGGGCGCCAAGGCGGGCCAGCCGCTCCGCCATGTCGAGGGCGTAAGGCTGGAACATGAACGGGCCGAGATAGCGATCGTAGAGAATGGGGATCGAGCCTGAAAAGACCTTGTCGGTATCGGCCACGGGAACCCTCCTTCGCTGCGGCGCTACTCCAGTATCGTTCCGGGCGCGATGCCGGCGTCCTTGCCGGCGACTTTCGCGCCCTTGTCGAGACGGCAGCGCAGCACCTCGATGAAGCCGCCCTGGCCGTGCACGGTGAAGCCCTCCGCGGTGATCGCCGCCACCTGGCCGAGCTTCATGCCCTTGACGACGCCGAAGGTGCGCGCGGTGATCTTGCGGGCATCGAAGATCTGCAGGCGCTTGCCATCCGTCATCGTCCAGGCGCCGGGCTGCGGGTTGCAGCCGCGGATGAGGTTGTATGTCACGTCCACGTGCTGGGCCCATGTGATGCGCGCCTCACCCTCGCGCGCCCAGCCTTCATAGGTGGCATTCTTCTCGTCCTGCGTCTGCTCCAGGGCACGGCCCGCCAGCACGAGGTCGGCGGCCTCCAGCAGCGCCGCGATCCCCTGCGGAAAGATATGGTCGAAATAGATCGAGCCCAGCGTATCGTCCGGACCGATGGGGACGCGCTTCTGCAGGAGAACCGGCCCCTCGTCGAGACCGTCCACCGGCCGGAAGATGCTGAGCCCAGTCTCGCGCTTGCCCAGGATGATCGGCCAGTTGATGGAGGAGGGGCCGCGATGGGCCGGCAGCAGCGAGGGATGGAACTGGATGGTGCCGTGCTTCGGGATCCGGACGAAGGACTGCGGCACGAATTGCGTCACATAGGCCATGATGCCGAGGTCGACGGCGAGGTCGCGCATGGCGGCGAGCGCCTCGTCGCTGCTGTAGCGCTGGAACTGGAAGACGGGAATGCCGAGCTCCTCGGCGCGCGCGCGGATCGGATCGGGCTTGGCGCCGGGCATCTCCGGCGCCACGAAGACGCCCGCCACCTCGTCGCCGCGATCGCGGAACGCATCGAGCGCCGCCTTGCCGAAAGCCTGCTGGCCGATGATCGCGAGTCGCATGCGAGCCCACCCCCTTTCGCGTCGTCGCCATTTAGCCCTGGGAGCGGCGCCAGGACAACAGGCCCCGGCGCGCCGGCCGCGTGTGGATGTTTGGCCCACCGTATGCGGATAATCTGCGTCATCTGGATCGACTTCGAGCGAGAGACGGTTATGCCGGGCAAATTTTCCGTTTTCCTCCTTGCAGCCCTTCTGCTGCTTGCCGGCCAGGCGCAAGCCCAGACCAGCGAGCGGCAGCCGGTCGCCACGGTCGCCGATCATCGCCTGACGGTGACGATCCCAGGAGGAGCCGGCGATCTGGCCGTCTACCTGTCGCAGGACTGGGACGCGCCGCGGCCTGGCGTGACGAGGGCGCTCATCGTCGTGCATGGCGCGCTCCGCAACGCCAAGGTGGCTTTCCGCGATGCGGGCAGGGCGGTGGCGAAATCCGGCATCGCGCGGGCCAAGGTGCTGGTGGTGGCGCCTCAATTCCTGACGCCGCCCGATATCCGTGCCCACGATCTGCCCGATTCGGTGCTGCGCTGGAGCCGCGAGGGCTGGAAGGGCGGCGAACTCGCCGAGGGGCCGGCGGCCATCAGCTCCTTCGCCGCCTTCGACGCCATCCTCGACCGGCTGGCCGATCGCCGATTGTTTCCCGATCTTTCCCGCGTCGTGATCGCCGGCCATTCGGCCGGCGGGCAGGTGGTGCAGCGCTATGCGGTGGCGGGCCATGGCGAGGCGGCGCTCGCCCGCGTCGGCATTACGCTCCGCTACGTCGTCGCGAACCCCTCTTCCTATCTCTATTTCAGCGACGACCGGCCACTGCCGGGAGGCGGCTTCGCGCCTTTCGGCGCGGCGGCGCGCTGTCCGTCATTCGATCATTGGAAGTATGGACTCGCCGGCGCGCCCGCCTATGTCGGCACCGATGGAGCGGCGCTCGAGCGGCAATACCTGGCGCGCGACGTCGTCTATCTGCTCGGCACCGCGGATACCGACCCGAACCATCCCCAGCTGGATCGGTCCTGTGCCGGAATGGCGGAGGGTCCCTACCGATATGCTCGCGGCCTTGCCTATTTCAGCTACCTCAGGGCGCGCCACCAGGCGGCGCTGCTGCACCGCCTGGTGGAGGTCGCCGGCGTCGCTCACGACGGTCAGGCCATGTTCAACTCCGCCTGCGGGATTGCGGTGCTGTTCGACCGGCCGGGCTGCTGACGGCGAAGCTGCCAGAGCGAGAGGCCGTGCAGGATCAAGGAGAGCGGCACCGCGAAGGCGGGGATCATCGCCAGCGGGTAGGCGGTCACCAGCAGGTTCGGGTTGTCGAGCGCCAGCAGATGGCCGATCCCCGGCGAGGTGAGGAATCCGAGGGAGATTGCGACGACGAGATCGGTGATGCCGAAAATGTTCCAGGCATAGGCGGCGAGCCGTCCGCCGCGCGCGCCGGAGGCGAGGTAGAGCGCCAGGGGAATGGCCTCGAGTCCGACCAGCATGTCGCCGGCGCCGGCCGGAATGGCGAAGATGCCGGGCAGGCTGCCGTCGAGCCAGAAGGCCAGGAACACGCCGCCGACGACGCGATAGGCCTGCAGGCCAATCAGCCAGGACGGCGGCACCGCGTCGATGACGTCGGCGATCCGGCGGGATCGCATGAGCAGCACCAGGCCCACCGCCAGCGGCAGGAGAATGGCGAAGGGGATCGCCGGCACGCCCGGACGGGCCTGGAACACGCCGGCGAGACCCAGCATCCGCGTTAGAATGAGCCAGGCGAGCAAGGGCATCGCGACGAGCAGCCAGGTGGCGATTCGCGCCTGTCGATTCAGCCTGGTTCGCGCAAGGCCGAGCCGGAGACCGGCGAGGAGCACGCCTATGATCAGCACATTGATGACGATGCCGGCGGGTGCGAGAAAAGCGAGCAGCGAGTCAGTCATGGTTCCCTCCTTCGGGGATTGACTACGTTTATAGTAGTGACTATATTTATAGGAGTCAAGATCGACGACCGTCGAAATTGACGTCCGGCACGATCCAGCCGGGAGAACAGAGGAATCGATGGGATACGATCTCGACTGCCCGGTCGCGCGCACGCTCGACGTCATCGGCGAGCGCTGGACGATCCTGATCCTGCGCGACCTCCTGCTGCAGGGACCGCGCAAGTTCCAGGATTTCGAGAGCTCGCTCGCCGGCATCAGCCCGAACACGCTGTCGGCGCGGCTGAAGACGCTGGAGGAGAACGGCATCGTCGAGCGCCGTCTCTATGGCGAGCACCCGCCGCGCGCGGAATACCTCCTGACCGCCAAGGGCCGGGAGCTGGGGCCGGTGCTGAAGGCGCTCCGGGACTGGGGGCTCAGGCGGACGCGCTGAGGCGCGCCGCCGGCGCGGTCAGGCGTTGTCCGCCTGCACCGCCTTCGCCACCGCGTCGGTCACCTGCCGGGTCGTCGCCTTGCCGCCGAGATCCGGCGTGTGCAGCGCCGGATCGGCGGTGACGCGCTCGACCGCACGCATCAGTCGCCGCGCGGCGTCGCCCTCGCCGAGATGCTCCAGCATCATCGACGCCGTCCAGAAGGTGGCGACGGGATTGGCGATGCCCTTGCCGGTGATGTCGAAGGCGGAGCCGTGGATCGGCTCGAACATCGAGGGGAATTTGCGCTCGGGGTTGAGATTGCCGGTGGGCGCGATGCCAAGGCTGCCGGCGAGCGCGGCGGCGAGGTCGCTCAGGATGTCTGCGTGCAGGTTGGTCGCCACCACCACGTCGATCGTCCGAGGCTTCAGCACCATGCGCGTCGTCATGGCGTCCACCAGCTCCTTATCCCAGCTGACCTCGGAGAACTCCCGCGCCACCTCGGCGGCGATCTCGTCCCACATCACCATGCCGTGGCGCTGCGCATTCGACTTGGTGACGACGGTGAGCTTCCTGCGCGGGCGCTTGCGGGCGAGATCGAAGGCGAAGCGCATGATGCGCTCGACGCCGGCGCGGGTGAAGACCGCGGTCTCGGTGGCGACCTCCTCGGGCAAGCCGCGATGGACCCGGCCGCCATTCCCCGCATATTCGCCCTCGGAATTCTCGCGCACGATCACCCAGTCGAGCTCGCCGGCGCCGACGTTGCGCAGCGGTCCGGCGATCCCCGGCAGCAGCCGGGTCGGCCGCACATTGGCGTACTGGTCGAGGCCCTGGCAGATCGGCAGCCGCAATCCCCAGAGCGTCACGTGATCGGGGATCTCGGGATCGCCGACGGCGCCGAAGAAGATGGCGTCGAAGTTGCGCAGCGTGGCGACGCCGTCCTCGGGCATCAGCTTGCCGTGCTGCCGGAAGTGATCGGAGCCCCAAGGAAAGTGCTGCACCTCCAGGTGGAAGCCGCCGTCGCGGCGCTCCAGCGCCGTCAGCACCTCGAGGCCGGCGGCGATCACTTCCTTGCCGATGCCGTCGCCGGGAATGGCGGCGATCCTGTAGCTGCGCATGACATGAATTTCCTTCAACAGAGTGAGGGCGGTACTAGCGCCTCGCGGGCGCGGCGGCAAGGTCGCGCTTGTCGCTGCCGAGCCTGCCCGGCATGATTGCGGCAGGCAAGAGCGGGAGGAGACCATGGTCGATCAGGCGCGGGTGAAGCGCATCGCCGACTTCTTCGACAAGCTCGCCGAGACGCGCGGCAACCTGCCGCCGCTGGCACCTAACGTGATGCCCAACAATCTCGACGAGGCCTATGCGGCGCAGGAGATCCTGCAGGAGCGCTGGGCGAAAACGCGCGGGGCCATCGTCGGCTACAAGATCGCCATCACCACCAAGGTGATGCAGGAGCTGATGGGGATCCACGAGCCGGTTCCCGGCGCGATCTTCGAGCGCTTCCTGCACCGGAGCCCCGCCACCATCAAGTGTCGCGACTACGTGAACGTCGCCGTCGAGTGCGAGATCGGCATGACGCTGGGCGCCGATCTTCCCGACCGCGGCCGGCCCTACGATCGCGAGGGCGTGGCGGCGGCGGTCGCCTCCTGCCATCCGGCGATCGAGATCATCGAGGATCACAACGCCGAGTACCGCAAGGTGACGGCGGCCGGCCTCGCCGCCAACAATGCCTGGAACGGCGGCGCGGTCCTGGGGCCGGCGGTGACGGAGTGGCGCCGCCTCGATCTCGCCTCCCTCGGCGGCACCATGACCATCGAGGGCGTCGAGCAGGGGCGGGGCTTCGGCGCCGACGTGCTGGGGCACCCCTTGAACGCGCTCGCCTGGCTCGCCAACAACCGCGTCGTCCGCGGCCGGCCGCTCCGGAAGGGCATGGTGGTGCTGACGGGCAGCATCGTCAGCACGAAATGGCCAAAAGCCGGCGAGACGGTGAAGGTCGCCATCGAAGGGCTGGGCGAGGCATCCGCCCGGTTCGTCTGAGGCGCTCCGCTCTCAGTGCAGGCGTCCCGGTCGGCACGGCACCGCGGGCCGGCTCAGGATCGGGCTTGCCTGGTGGTGCACCAGCCGCCAGGTACCCTGCTCCTTCACGAACATGTTGGTAGCGGCGAGCCAGCCGCCGTCCAGCTCCTCCTCGCAGATGACGATGCCGACCTCGCCGAAGAGAAAGGCCTGATCCTCGTGGCAGTTGACGTGCGGCGCCTCGGGATTGCCGAGGATCTGCTGCCAGCTTTCCATCACCGCATCGCGCCCGCGCAGCAGCGTCCAGCCCGGGTGCAGGCACAGCACCGGCGTCTCGCTCGCCCAGATGCGCCCCATCGCGGCCAGATCGCGGGCCGTAAAAGCCCGATAGAATTCGAGATTCGCCGAAAGTAACGCGTCGGCCTCGGGATCGCTGGTCATCGGCATCGCCTCGGCTCTGGTCCCCGGGTTGCCATCATGACCGAGCCGGGCTCGTCTGGCAGCAAGTCTGCGACGATTGGTCCGCCGGCCCCTCCTTGCCGCCGGAACGTCGGCGCGGCATGCTGGGCAGGGCGTTGATTTTAAGAATTACTCGCAATACTGTGACTTGCGACTGACTCGCAAGTGTGGCCCCCTGGCGCCCGAAGGAGATCCGGTGCGGATAAGGCTTGGCTTCGGCATGGCAGTTCTGGCAGCGGCGGTCGCTCTGGCGCCGGCGGCGCGCGCGGCCGATCCCGAATTCACCCTCAGCATCCGGGATCACCGCTTCGATCCGGCGGAGCTGCAGGTGCCGGCGGGGGTGAAGGTCAGGCTCATCGTGAAGAACCTCGATGCCACGCCGTCGGAATTCGAGAGCAACGATCTGCACCGCGAGAAGGTGGTGTCGCCGGGACAGCAGATCGTGGTCATCGTCGGCCCGCTCGATCCCGGCACCTACGGCTTCTTCGACGATTTCCACCAGGACACGGGACAGGGAAAGCTGATCGTCAAGTGAGCGCGGGCACTCGTCCAGTCATCGGGAAAGCACATCCATGATCGCCGTCGCCATCATCGTCTTCCGCGAAGTGCTCGAGGCCTCGCTGATCGTCAGCATCGTGCTGGCGGCGAGCAAGGGGACGCCCCGGCGCGGCCTCTGGGTCTCCAGCGGCGTCGGCCTCGGCGCCCTCGGCGCCTGCGTCGTCGCCGGCTTCGCGGCGGAGATCGCCGCGGCGGTGGCGGGGATGGGGCAGGAGGTCTTCAACGCCACGATCCTCTTCGCCGCGGTCGGCATGCTGGGCTGGCACAATGTCTGGATGGGCCGTCACGGCAAGGAGATGGCGATGGAGGCCAAAGCGCTCGGCCGCGACGTCGCGTCGGGCGCGCGGCCGCTCTACGCGCTGGCGCTGGTGGTCGGCATCGCGGTGCTGCGCGAGGGCTCGGAGGTGGTGCTCTTCCTCTATGGCCTCGCCGCCGCGGGCGGCGGTGGTGTCGTCAACATGCTGGGCGGCGGCGCCATCGGCCTTATCGGCGGCGCGATCGTCGGAGCCGGCCTCTATCTGGGGCTGCTGCGCATCCCCGCCCGTTATCTCTTCGCGGTGACGAGCTGGATGATCCTGCTGCTCGCCTCCGGCCTCGCCTCGCAAGGCGCGGCGTTCCTCACCCAGGCCGACATGCTGCCGGCCCTCGGCAACCAGATCTGGGACACCTCCTGGCTCCTCAGCGAGGACAGCGTGCTGGGCCGCGTGCTGCACATCCTCGTCGGCTATGTCGCGCGGCCGGAAGGCATCCAGCTCGTCTTCTGGGCGGCGACGCTGATCACCCTGCTGGTGCTCATGCGCTGGTTCAGCAACGCGCCGCCGCGGGCGGTGGTGCGCGCCGCGATCATTCTGGTGGCGGCGACGCTCGGCTTCGGCTTCAGCCATGCCGCCTGGGCCGACTTCAAGATCCATCCGCCGATCGTCGAGTATCAGGAGTTCGAGGTGGAGCATAACGGCTCCTACACCTTCGATCCCGATCCCGCGAAGAAGCACAACGAGACGGGCACGCTGGAGTTCGGCTACGGCTTCCTGCCGTGGTGGGGAACCGAGCTCGAATTCGCATGGTCGCGCACGGCGAGCGATCCGCCGCGCCGGCTCGACGAGATCACCTGGGAGAACACCTTCCAGCTCGCCGACCAGGGCGAGTACTGGCTCGATCCCGGCATCTTCGCCGAGGTCGGCAAGTCCACCCGCG
The DNA here is from genome assembly GCA_035523855.1 of Allostellaceae bacterium. Classification (GTDB taxonomy): domain Bacteria; phylum Pseudomonadota; class Alphaproteobacteria; order ATCC43930; family CGMCC-115725; genus DASZHJ01. Next base: position 2,843 of record DATKPX010000208.1, on the reverse strand, counting down.
TCGGCAACACCCACCATCTGGAGATCGGGCCGACGCTGCAGAAGGAGTGGGGCCAGACCGTCCACGTCATCAACCTCTTCTTCGAGCATCCCTTCGGCCCGGACAACGACGAGAAGAGCGTCAACTTCAATTACGCCTGGCAGTCGCTCTGGACGGTGACCCGCGAAGTGCAGCCCGGCTTCGAGATCTTCGGCGATGTGGGCCCGGTGGACCGCGCGCCGGGCATCAAGGACCAGGAGCTGCGCATCGGGCCGGTGACCTACGGCACCTTCAGCTTCGGCCAGCGCCTCGGCGAGCTCCGCTACGGCGTGGGCTATCTCCTGGGTCTCACTCACGGCACCGAGAAGGGCGCGCTGAAGTGGAACCTGGAGTGGGAAAAGGTGTTCTGAGCCGCATCCCGCGCGCGCATTCCGGCGATCCCTAAGAGGCCATTGCGGCGCGGCGGAAACTCCAATACCTCTGGGCATCCCCAGGGGATGCGGTAGCCGCATCCGCGCCCATAAGAAGGAGGGTCGCCCGTGATCGTCGAGGAACGCACCTACACGCTCCATCCTGGCAAGACGCCGGAATACCTTCGCCTCTATCAGAGCGAGGGCATGGCGATCCAGACCCGCATCCTCGGCCGCATGGTGGGATACTTCACCACCGAGATCGGCCCGCTCAACCAGATCGTCCATATGTGGGGCTATGACAGCTTCGAGGAGCGCTCGAAGCGCCGCGCCCAGATGGCGGCGGATCCCGGCTGGCAGGCCTATGTGGCGAAGATCCAGCCCTTGATCCGCACCCAGGAGAGCAAGATCCTGGTGCCGACGGCGTTCTCGCCGATCAAGTAGCTCGCTTTCCCGTCCGCCGCTTCGAGGCTTCGCGATGACCGTTCCTGCCCGCGCGCGCACCGGTGCGCAGATCCTCGTGGATCAGCTCAAGATCCATGGCGCCGACACCGCCTTCTGCGTGCCGGGCGAGAGCTATCTCGCGGTGCTCGACGCGCTCTACGACGCGAACTCGATCCGCACCGTCACCTGCCGGCACGAGAGCGGCGCCACCATGATGGCGGAGGCGCACGGCAAGCTCACCGGCAAGCCCTGCATCGTCATGGTGACGCGCGGGCCCGGCGCCACCAACGGCAGCGCCGGCCTCCACATCGCGATGCAGGATTCGACGCCGCTCATCATGCTGATCGGCCAGGTGCAGCGCGACGCGATCGAGCGCGAGGCGTTCCAGGAGATCGACTATCGCCGCATGTTCGGCCAAGTGGCGAAATGGGTGGCGGAGATCGAGGATCCCCGCCGCATCCCCGAATTCATCAGCCGCGCCTATTACGTGGCGACATCCGGCCGGCCCGGCCCGGTGGTGCTGGCGCTGCCCGAGGACATGCTGCGCGAGCCTGCCGAGGTAGCGGATGCCGAGCCCTGGCGCCCCGTGGAGATCCATCCCGGCGCCGCGCAGCTTGCCGAGGTGATGGACGAGCTCCGCCGCGCCGAGCGTCCTTTCCTGCTCCTGGGCGGCAGCCAGTGGGATGCCGAGGCTGTCGCCGCCATCGAGAGCTTCGCCGCCGCCAACGCACTTTCCGTGGGCTGCGCCTTCCGCCGCCAGGATCGCTTCGACAACAACCATCCCTGCTATGCGGGCGACGTCGGCATCGGCATCAATCCCAAGCTCCAGGCGCGCGTCCAGGAGGCGGATCTGCTGATCGTGCTGGGCGCGCGCCTCGGCGAGATGACGACCGGCGGCTACACGCTCCTCGACATCCCCACGCCGAAGCAGCGCCTCGTCCATGTCCATGCCAGCGCCGAGGAGCTGGGCCGCGTCTACCAGCCGGCGATCGCGATCAATGCGACGCCGCGCGCCCTCGCCAAGGCGATCGCCGCCATGCCGGCGATCCCGCATCCGACATGGCGTCAGCGGACCGAGGCGGCGCACGCGGAGTACGCGGCGTGGCAGAAGCCGCCGCGCTCGCCGGGCAAGATTCAGATGGCTGACATCGTCGCCTGGCTCGACCAGCACATGCCCGCCGATACCGTCTATACGAACGGTGCCGGCAATTTCGCCACCTGGATCCACCGCTTCCACCGCTATCGCAAATTCGGGACCCAGCTCGCCCCCACCAGCGGCTCCATGGGCTACGGCTTTCCGGCGGCGCTCGGCGCCAAGGTGCACGACCCCGCGCACCCCGTGATCTGCATCGCCGGCGACGGCGATTTTCAGATGACCGGGCAGGAGCTCTCGACCGCGGTCCAGTACGGTCTCGACGTCATCGTGATCCTCCTCAACAACGGCATGTACGGCACCATCCGCATGCACCAGGAGCGCCACTATCCCGAGCGCACCATCGCCACCGACCTGGTCAATCCCGACTTCGCGGCGCTGGCGCGCGCCTATGGCGCCCATGGCGAGACGGTGGAGCGCACTGAGGATTTCGCCGCTGCCTTCGAGCGTGCGCGGGCCTCGGGCAAGCCCGCCATCATCGAGCTCAAGCTCGATCCCGAGGCGATCACGCCGCGCCAGTCGCTGAGCGACATCCGCGCCGCCGCACTCGCCGGCAAGCATTGAGGCCGAAACCTCTCCTAGCGAGAGGAATTGAGTCAGCGCCGCTTCAGACCGGAGGACCGCCATGTCCCAGTACAAGAACTACATCAACGGCGAATGGGTGGAGAGCCCGCAGGTCAATCGCAACGTCAATCCCGCCGATCTCTCCGACGTCATCGGCGAATACGCCCGCGCCGACCGTGCCCAGGCGGAGCAGGCGGTCGCGGCCGCGCACGCCGCCTTCCCGAAATGGTCGATGAGCGGCCTGCAGGAGCGCCACGACATCCTCGACCGCATCGGCACCGAGATCCTGGCGA
>DATKPX010000207.1:0-6812 GCA_035523855.1 Allostellaceae bacterium | reverse complement strand
CAACGTCACCATCGCCTACGTCGCCGCGGTCATCGTCGGCGTCGGCTTCGGCGTGCTGATCCACGGCCGCCGCGCCATCCGCCAGGGGCTGGAGCCGCTCTTCGCCACCTATTACGCGATCCCCGTCTATGCCTTCTACCCGCTGCTCATCATCCTCTTCGGCCTCGGCGACGTGCCGCAGATCATGATCGGCTTCATGCTGGCGGTGGTGGCCGTGGTGGTGAACACGCTCTCCGGCCTCGACCGCGTCTCCCGCGTGCTGATGAAGACGGCGCGGGTCTATCGCCTGGGCCCGGTCGCGACCGCGCTCAAGATTACGCTGCCTTCGGCGGCGCCCTACCTCCTCACCGGCGTGAAACTCGCCGTCGCCTACGCCTTCATCGGCGTCATCGGCGCCGAGTTCATCATGTCGCAGACCGGCCTCGGCTACGAGATCAGCTTCGCCTACAACAACTTCGACAACGCCATCATGTATCCGCTGATCGTGCTGATCATCGTGATCTCGACGGCGGTCAACATGTCGCTCTCCCATTGGGAGAAACTGCTGATGCAGCGACGCGGCCAGCGATGACCATGCGCTCGTGGTCCGGCACGCTCAACGCCCTGGTGCTGGTGGGGCTGCTGCTGATCGCCTGGCAGGCGCTCTTCGAGGTCGCCGGCGAGCACGCCATGGCGCCGCCGGTGGAGACCTTCCGCTACCTGGGGCAGCTCCTCGCCACCAACGCCTTCTGGGGTCATCTGACGGAGACCGGCCAGGCTTTCCTGGCAGCGCTGGCGATTTCCGTGGTGCTGGGCCTCGCCATCGGCTTCGTGCTGGGCCTGCATCGCTTCTCCAGCGAGGTGGCGGAGCCCATTCTCGTGGCGTTCTATTCCGTCCCCAAGATCACTCTTTATCCGATCGTGCTGCTGGCCTTCGGCCTCGGCATGCCTGCCAAGATCGCCTTCGGCGCCATCCACGGCATCGTGCCGGTGGCGATCTTCACCATGAGCGCGGTCGGCAATATCAAGCCGGTGCTGCTGAAGACCGCCCGCGTCTTGAAGCTCAAGCCGTGGACGGTGGTGACCTCGGTGCTCTTCCCCGCGGCGCTGCCGGAGATCTTCACCGGCCTCCGCGTCGGCTTCTCGCTGACGCTGATCGGCACGCTGCTGGGCGAGATGTTCGGCTCCCAGCGCGGTCTCGGCTACCTGCTGATGACCGCGATCGGGCTGCAGAACATCAAGGTCATCATGGCGGTGACCTTGCTGGTGGTGCTGTTCGCGGCGGCGGTCAGCATCATTCTCATCTATATCGACCGCAAGCTGCACCGCCGGGCAACGTAGCGGCTTTCGACGGTCGCAGGAAGCATCCCCCTCACCCAGCTCCGGCTAAGCTCGCTTCGCTCGCTAAGCCTGCGCGCCCCGCTCCCCCGCGTCGGGGGAGCGGGTAGGGTGAGGGGGTGGACTCGGTTCAACCGACGGAAACGCAATCCCGTTTCGCCGCCGCGATCGCCGCCCACACGCGCGCCGGCGTCGCAGGCATGTCGAGGTGCCGCACGCCGAGCGGCGCGAGCGCGTTGCAGACGGCGTTGAGCGTCGCCGCCAGCGCGCCCACGGTGCCGGCCTCGCCGACGCCCTTGACGCCCAGAGGATTGACCGCCGTCGGCACCTCGCGGGTCTCCAGCCGCATCTCGGCGAAATCGTCGGCGCGCGGCATGGCGTAGTCCATGAAGGATCCCGTGAGGAGCTGGCCGCTCGCGGGGTCGTAGACGATCTGCTCGCCGAGGGCCTGGCCGACGCCTTGCGCGACGCCGCCCTGGATCTGGCCGCGCACCAGCACCGGGTTGATCACGCGGCCGACATCCTCGACGGCGCTATAGGCGATGAGGGTGGTGCGGCCGGTCTCGGGATCGACCTCCACCTCGCAGATGTGGCAGCCGTTCGGGAAGGTGACGGCGGTCGGCTGGAACTCGCCGAGCTCGGCAAGGCCCGGCTCCATCCCCTCCGGCAGGCGCTTGGGATCGGCGGCGAGCGCCGCCACCTCGGTGAGGCTGACGCGGCGGTCGGTGCCGACGATGCGGAACTCGCCGGCAGCGAACTCGATATCCGCCGTCGCCGCCTCCAGCGCATGGGCAGCGATGAGGCGCCCCTTCTCCAGCACCCTGTCGATCGCCAGCGAGACTGCCGGACCGCCGACGCAGAGCGCGCTCGAGCCGCCGCTGCCGCGCCCCGATGCCAGATACTGGGTGTCGCCCTGGCGGTAGCGCACGCGCTCGGCTGGGATGCCGAGACGGTCGGCGACCAGCTGCGGCAGCGCGGTCTCCAGACCCTGCCCGGTCGACATGGCGCCGACATCGATGACGATGTCGCCATCGGCGGCGAGCGTCAGCCGCGCATAGTCGCGGCCGATCTTGAAATAGGGACCGCCGGAGACCTCGATCGGGTTGCAGATGCCGATGCCGCGCAGACGCCCGCGCTTTGCCGCCTCGGCGCGGCGCGCCGGAAATCCCCTGAGATCCGCGAGCGTCGCCGCCTGCGCCATGTTGGCGGCGAAATCACCGCAGTCATAGGTGAAGAGGAACGGCGTCTTGTAGGGCATCGCCGAGGGCGGCACCAGGTTGCGCCGGCGCAGCTCGAAGGCATCGATGCCGAGCTCCGCCGCCGCAACGTCGATCGCGCGCTCGATCACGTAGCTCGCCTCCGGCCGGCCGGCGCCGCGATAGGGGCCGAGCGGCACCGTGTTGGTGAAGACGCCGCGGATCTCCGACGCGATCGCGCCCGTCGTATAGACGCCGGCGATGCCGCCGATGTTGTTGACGGGTGCCAGCGAGCGGCCGGAGAGATAGGCGCCCACCGCGGCGTCGTAGTCGACGCGGAGCGCCAGGAAGCGGCCGTCGCGGTCGAGCGCCAGCGCGACATCCGCGACGATCTCGCGCGCGTGCTCGTCGGCGAGAAACGCCTCGGCGCGGTCGGAGAGCCAACGCACCGGCCGGCGCAGCCGCCGCGCCGCCCAGACCACCAGCGCCGTCTCCGGATAGTTGCCGGCCTTCATGCCGAAGGAGCCGCCCACATCGCCGACGACGACGCGCAGCTCCTCCGGCTTCAGCCGGAAGAGCTTGATGAGCTCGCCGTGGAGCGCGTGCGGCGACTGGTGGCTGTTGTGAAGGACGAGCTGGCCGGTCTCGTCCACGAGGGCCAGCGAGACACGAGGCTCGATCGGGCTCGCGGTGACGCGGGAGATCGGCAGCCGGAGCCGCGTCACATGCGGCGCCGCGGCGATCGCCGCCGCCACCGCCTTGTCGTCGCCGCCGCGCCAGACGAAGGCGATATTGTCGGGCACCGCCTCCCAGACCGCCGGCGCGCCGCCGGCTCGCGCGGCTTCCACCGTCGCCAGCGCCGGCAGCTCCTCGTAATCGACGCTGACCGCCTCCGCCGCCGCCTGCGCTGTTTCGCGCGTCTCCGCGATCACCAGCGCCACGGTCTCGCCCACATAGCGCACGCGCTCGCCGGCGAGCAGCGGCCGCGCGGTGCGCAGCGACGGGCTGCCGTCCGAGCGCGGCAGCTCGACGCCGCCGACGGGATCGGCGACGCCGTCGGCGGCGAGATCGGCTGCGGTGAGCACCGCCACCACGCCGGGCTCCGCCTTCGCCGCCGAGACATCGATGCCGCGCAGGCGCGCATGAGCATAGGGCGAGCGCAGCGGCACCGCGTGGAGCGTGCCGGGAAACCGCAGGTCGCCGGTGTAGCGGCCCTGGCCGGTCAGGAGCCGGATATCCTCGCACCGCTTCGGCTCCGGACGGATCGGCGTGTCGTTCAACTCAGCTCTCGCGGTCGCGCGTCAGGGATTTCTCCATGGCGAAGGTGTAGCCGGGCTTGACGCGGACATCGACGACGACGCTGGCGCCGCCCTCCACCGCCGCCACCGCCTCGGCGAGCCGGCCGGGCAGCTCGGCGGGATCGGTCACCGGCCCGATGCCCATCAGGCCCTGACCGCGCGCCAATGTCGCGTGATCGATATCGGGATCGCCGATGTGCTGGCCGATCCAGCGGTTGCCCACGTGCCTGCCGCGCTGTCGCGCGACGCGCTCCTGGTGCACCTCGTCGTTGAAGAAGCTCTGGTTGTTGGCGACGATGGTCAGCAGCGGGATGCGGTAGTGCGCGGCGGTCCAGAGCGCCGTCACGCCCATGAGGTGATCGCCGTCGCCGAGGATCGCGACCGGCAGGCGACCGCTGCCCTGCAGGGCGAGCGCCGCCCCCACCGCCATGCCGGGCCCGCCGCCGATGCCGCCGCCGCCGTCGCAGCCGAGATAGTCGAGCGGATGCCGGAAGTGCCAGAGCTCGCCGCTCCAGCCCAGCGGCAGGCGGATCAGCGACACGTCGCGGCCGCTGGTCGCAGACCTGAGCGCGGCGGCGAGATCGGGCATGCCGATCTCCTTGGCGCCGGTCGGGCGATAGTCGGGCGTCGCCGCAGCAGCCTTCGCCGCCGCGCGCTTGGGCTTGCCGGCGGCGAGCTCCTCCATCAGCAGCGTCACCACTGCGTCGGGATCGCCCATCAGCGCCACGTCGATCGGCGGCAGCGCCTGGTAATCCATGCTCCAGCCATTGTGGATGTAGAGATCGAGCGAGGCCTGGATCACCTTCGCCGGACACTCCTGGTTCGGCCAGGCCTGCATCAGCGTTCCCGCCACATCGACCCAGTCGAGGCTCAGCACCACGTCGGCTTTGCGCACACACTCCAGCGCCTCCGGCCGCACCAGCAGGCCCGGCGGCGCGCCGTGCAGCGGATGATCGGTCGGAAAGGACGCTGCCGTCTTGAGATCGGTGAGCACGGTGGCGCCGAGCCGCTCGGCGAGCGCCACGCGCTCCTGCCAGCCTTTCTCGCCGCGCGAGACGCGACCCATCAGGATGAGCGGCGACTTCGCCGCATCCAGCATTTCCGCCGCACGCTTGACGAGATCACGGGCCGGCACCGGCGCCGGCGGCGGCTGGAAGCGCGCCGGGCTGGGCACTGGCGCGGTCATCTCGTGCCGCGCCTCCTGCATGCCGGCATCGAGGCAGACATAGACGGGGCCGCAGGGCGGCGTCGACGTCATCATCGCCGCGCGCAGCATCGCCTCGTGCGCCGCGGGGATCGAGGCCGGCAGATCGTCCCACTTGGTGTAGTGCCGGATCATCGCCGCCTGGTCGCGCGCGGTGTGGATCCAGTCGACCCAGGGCCGCCGCCGCGTCGCGTCGATCGGGCCGGTGGCGCCCAGGATCAGCATCGGCATGCGGTCGCACCAGGCGTTGAAGATCGCCATGGTGCCGTGCATGAGACCGACATTGCTGTGCAGGATGACGGCGAGCGGCTTGCCGGTCACCTTGGCGTAGCCGTGCGCCACCGAGACCGCGCTCTCCTCGTGCAGGCAGAGCAGCATCTGCGGCGCGCGATTGCCGAGCGCGTTGACGAGGCTGTCATGCAGGCCGCGGAAGCTGGCGCCCGGCGTCAGCGCCACGAAAGGCAGGTCCAGCGAGCGCAGCATCAGCGCGATGGCGTCGCTGCCCCATTCGAATCCGACGGCGTTCGCTTCGACGGGACGCTCGATCTCGATCATGGGAACTCTTTCCTGAGGGAATGCGCGCCGCGCGCGATCTCGCGCAGAGTAGGAAATGCGCCCGCGACCGTCCAGCGCACAAACGTGAAAAAGCGCCGATTTCCAACGGTTTCCCGTGCAATTTCGTTCAAGAAAGCGGCCGCGATCCCGGCGAGACTTTGGCGCCGCTACGTTTCCGCGCGCCGCGGCAACCGCCGCCTGCCATGACGCATTCTCGGCAAGAGCGCCGGACAGAAGTCGATATCACATAGGGAGGACAACATGAGGTGCATCACCTACGGCCGCGGCCTCGCGGTGCTCGCGCTGGCGGCGCTGCTGCCGCTCGGCACCGCGCAAGCCGAGGAGATCGTCGTCAGCAACTATGGCGTCGCCGCCAACGGCATGCCCTACGCGATCGCCATGGAGAAGGGCTTCTTCAAGGCCGAGGGCGCCGACATCTCCGGCATTCTCTCCTCTTCCGGCGGTGGCACCACCGTGCGCAACCTGCTCACCGGCAATCTCGCCTATGGCGAGGTCGACCTCGCCGGCACCGTGGCGGCGATCCAGCAGGGTGCCGATCTCAAGATCGTCAGCGACAACGTGCTGACCGTCGCCGAGTTCGTCTGGGCGGTGAAGCCGGACTCGCCGATCAAGACGCTGAAGGACCTCAAGGGCAAGAAGATCGGCTACACCAACCCGCGCTCCACCAGCCAGGCGCTCGACGTGCTGCTGCTGGAGCAGGCCGGCTACAAGCCGGACGAGGCCGAGCTGGTGAAGACCGGCGGCTTCGGCGAATCCGTGGTGGCGCTCAACCTGGGCTCGATCGACGCCGCCGCCATGGCCGATCCCGTCTGGTCGAAGAACAAGTCGCAGCTCCGCGTCCTCGTCGCCGCCAGCGACGTGCTGCCGCCGCTCTGCAACGTGGTCGGTGTCAGCACCGGCAAGGCCACCGCCGAGCGCGGCGATTTCGTCCGCGCCATCCTGCGCGGCCGGCGCAAGGCGGTGGAGTTCATGTACGCCAATCCCGACGAGGCAGCCGCCATCGTCGCCAAGGCCTACAATCTCGATCTGGAAGTAGCGAAGAGCGCCATCCACAACCTCACCGCCAAGAGCAAGTCCGGCGTTCCCTACTGGGGTCCCGGCAATTTCGACTTCAAGGGCATGGACGCGATGCTGCGCGCGCAGAAGCTGGTCGGCGCGCTCAGCGGCGACGTCGACTGGACCAAGGTCGTCGACACGCGCTTCCTCCCCGACGACCTCAAG
>DATKPX010000206.1:0-9655 GCA_035523855.1 Allostellaceae bacterium | reverse complement strand
CCAGGCAGAACGCGAGGCCGCCACGCGCGAAGGCCGCGCCCCGCACCTGGCGCAACTGCTGGACAAATGGGGCGGCGTCACCATCGCCTATCGCCGCCGCCTGATCGATGCGCCGTCCTACACGCTGAACCACGAGGAAGTGGCCAAGGCGATGGAAGAAGGCGTGCGCTTCGCCGAGGGACTGGTGCCGCGCTTCATCGAAGTGGACGAGTATGGCCACGCATCCGGCGTACGCTTCACCCGCGCCGACGGCTCGGAACCGTTCCTGCCGGCGCGCGCCGTGCTGGTCGCCGCCGGCACTCAGCCGAACACCGTGCTGGCACGCGAGGACCGCCGCTTCCAGCTCGACGGCAAGTATTTCCAGGCGGTGGACGAGGCCGGCGCCGCGGTGACGCCGGAGCGTATCGCGAAGCCGGAGCAGGTCCGGGTGCTGATGAGCCTCCGGCCGGACGGCCGCGCCATGAGCTTCTTCGGCGACCTGCATCCCTCCTTCGCCGGCAACGTGGTGAAGGCGATGGCGAGCGCCAAGCAGGGCTATCCCGTGGTGAGCCGGCTGCTGGCGCGGCGCGCCGCCTCCGCGCCGACGCCGGCCGAGCTGGTGGCCCGCCTCGACGACGAGCTCCGCGCCACCGTGCACGCGGTCAATCGCCTGACGCCGACCATCGTCGAGGTGGTGGTGCGGGCGCCGCTGGCGGCGCGCGCCTTCGAGCCCGGCCAGTTCTACCGCCTGCAGAATTACGAGGCGCTCGCCGCCAAGGCGGAGGGCACGACGCTCGCCATGGAAGGCCTGGCGCTGACCGGCGCCTGGGTCGACCGCGAGCAGGGTCTGCTCTCCACCATCGTGCTGGAGATGGGCGGATCCTCCGATCTCTGCACGCTGCTGCGGCCCGGCGAGCCGGTGATCCTGATGGGGCCGACCGGCACGCCGACGGAGCTGCCGAAGGGCGAGACCGTGCTGCTGGTGGGCGGCGGCCTCGGCAACGCGGTGCTGTTCTCGATCGGCCAGGGTCTGCGCGCCGCCGGTTCCCGCGTCCTCTATTTCGCCGGCTACAAGAAGCTGCAGGACCGCTACAAGGTCGAGGAGATCGAGAAGGCCGCCGACATCGTGGTCTGGTGCTGCGACGAGGCGCCGGGCTTCATCCCCGGCCGCCCGCAGGACCGCGCCGTCACCGCCAACATGGTGGAAGCGATCCTCGCCTATGGGGAGGGCAAGCTCGGCACGCCGGCGATCAAGCTCTCGGAAGTCGACCGCATCATCGCCATCGGCTCCGAGGGGCTGATGGCGGCGGTGGCGCGCACGCGGCACGGCGTGCTGGCGCCGTTCCTGAAGCCCGGCCATCGCGCCATCGCGTCGATCAACTCGCCGATGCAATGCATGATGAAGGAGATCTGCGCCCAGTGCCTGCAGGTGCACCGCGATCCCAAGACCGGCGAGGAGAGCGTGGTGTTCTCCTGCTTCAACCAGGACCAGGAATTGGACCGCGTCGATTTCAGCAACCTGCGCACCCGGCTCGGCCAGAACTCGGCGCAGGAGAAGCTGACCCGGCTCTGGATCGACCGCTGCCTGCAGCGCCTCGGCCATCGCGTGAACGCGGCGGCCGAGTAGGAGCTCGCTGGCGAAGTCACGCGGAGGCGCCCGCGCGCCGCTTGGCGTAGGCGCGGCGGGCGCGCTCGCGGTTGCCGCAGATCTCGCTGGAGCACCAGAGACGAGTGCGGTTGGGACTCTCGTCGACGAAGAACCAGCCGCAGCCCTGGGCGTTGCAGCAGCCGATGCGCCCGGCGTCATCGGAGGTGAGGAGCGCGCTCAGCGACCACAGCACCGGCCAGAGCGGCTCCTCCAGCGACCGGCCCGGCAGATCGTGCATGTAGGAGCCGCCGCCGCGGATCAGCCGCGGTTGCGGCGGCAGCGCGGCCAGGCGGCGGTTGAACGGCTCCAGCGATACGCGATCGCCCTGGCGCAGCGCCTCCGCCGCCTGCCAGATCTCGGCGCGAAGCGCGCGGGCCTCCTCGGTGAGCGCAACGGCCGCCGCGGGCTTGCGCTCGCCTGCGGTCTTGAGCCGGGCCAGCGCCGGCGCCGGCAGCGTGCCGCGCAGCCGGCACCATTTCAGCAGCGTCGCATAGTCCGGCACCAGCTCCTGCGGCGCCGCCGAGGTGCGCCAGTCCATCGTGTTGGCGAAATCGAGGCAGACGCGGCCGCCGAAGAATTGCGTGAGCGCGAGAGCGGGATCGGTTGACATCGCGGTCAGGGCATTCTAATGGTCATGACCATGACAACGATGATAGCACAGGCGGCGCCGCCTTTCACCCTGCCGGCGCTCCGGCGCGGCTTCGTCGCGGCGCTGCCTTTCATCCTCAGCAATGGCGTCGGCGGCATCGTCATGGGCGTGGCCTATCGGGGGCTGGGGCTCGATTTCGCGGCGGCGGTGCTGTTCAGCCTGCTGGTCTACTCCGCCACCGCGCAGGCTGTCACGCTGGGTCTCTGGGCGGCCTCGCCGCCGGTCGCCGCGATGGTGCTGGCCTGCGTCGCCACCAACGCCCGCTACCTGGTGATGGGCGCGCATCTCCGCCAGATGTTCGCCGATCTCTCCGGCCGCGTGATGCTGCCGGCGCTGGCGCTGCTGGCCGATGCCTCCTGGCTGATGACGGTGGCGGAGGCGGAGCGCGGGCGGCGCGACGCCGGCTATCTCGTCGGCAGCAGCATTCCCATGGCGATCGGCTGGATCGGCGGCACCGCGCTCGGCTACTGGGTGCCGCTCAGCCCCGGCGGGCCGCTGGCCGTGGCGGCGGCCTTCCTGCCGCTGGCCTTCATCGTGGTGCTGCTGCCGACGCAATGGCGCGGGCGGCGCAGCCTGCTGCCCTGGACGCTCTCCGCCGCGGTCGGCCTCGCGGCGGCGAGCCTGCTGGGACCGAGCTGGGCGATGCTGTGCGGCGGCTGCGCCGGCACGCTGGTGAGCGCGCTGCGCGGCGACGATGCCTGACTGGCGGGTGCTCGGCGTCATCATCGCCGTCGGCGCCGCCAGCTATGCGATGCGGGCCGGCGGCTTCGTCGCGGCGGGCGTCATGCCGCAAAGCGGGCTGCTGCCGCGGCTCCTGCGTTTGGCGCCCGGCAACCTGTTCGCCGCCTTCGCCGCCGCCGGCATCCTCGAGGGCGGCTGGCCCAGCCTCGTGGGCTCGCTCGCCGCGGTGGCGGCGATGGCGGCGACGAAGCGCGAGTGGGCGGCGCTCGGCGCCGGCTTCGGCGTCGCCGCGCTCGCCTCGGCGCTGCTCTGAGCCTCAGGCGGTGCTCTGGCCGTAATAGAGCGTCACCGTGTGTTTCGCCTCGGCAAAGAAGAGCCAACGCTCGACCAGCACGCCGAGCGTGCCGAGGAGCGCTGCGATCACGGCGATCGCCATGGCCGATACGCCGCCGAGGGCGAGGTTCGCCAGGGTGAGCGCGAAGGGCGCGACGAAGCCGAGGCCGATGGCGATCCGCCGCAGCTTCGCGGCATGCTTGCGGGCGACGCGGAAGCCCATCTCCTTCATAAGATAGTTCTCGCTGGTATGCGGCGCCTCGAAGAGCCGCACCTTGCCCAGCGATCCAAGGCCGGTCGCGCTCTCGGCGGTGCTGCGGCTCGCCGTGCCGTCGATGAAGCGCCAGTAGGCCACCTTGAGCGCCAAAGCCAGGGGAATGCTGCCGAGCGCGGCGACCGTGCCGGCGAGGGGATCGAGGCCGAAGATCTGCATCAGCGCCGCGAGCCAGAGTGCCCCGGTCATCGCGGCCAAGGCGAGGTAGTTCGGCAGCACCCAGCCGTTGCTCCAGCGCTGGATCGGCTTCAGGGACTGGTAGATGAAGGCGGTGCAGCCGACGGTGACCGCGGCGGCGAGCGCCGCCAGCAGCCCAAGGCCGGCCCAGACGCCGGCGGTGCTGCCGAGCACGACCCAGCCGACGGCGAAGAGCAGCGCCGGCACGTAGGTCGCGACCGAGGCGACGCCCTCGCGGGAAAGCCAGGAGCTCCGCCACTGCGAGAAGGCGCGCCAGGCGCGTTCGGGATGGCCGAGGTGAAAGGTGGAGGAGAGCAGGCCGATGGTGACGCTGACGAGGGCGAGGCCGAGCGCCGCCGCGCCGAAGCCGCGATCCGCCGGCAGCAGCCCGGCCGGCGCCAGCACGCCGAGCCAGGCCAGGAGGCCGTAGCCCGCGCCGGAGAGCGTGGTGAAGAGGATGACGGAGAGCGCGGGATGCATCAGTCGGAGAGCAGCCGGTCGATCCAGGCGAGGAACCCGCCGCTGCCGGCGGGCACCGCGGGCGCCAGCTCCGCCGGCGTGGCGGCGCTGCCCGCCCGGCGCGGCCGCGGCGGCAGATACTTGTTGGTGGGGGCGTAGCCCATCTCCGGCATCAGGTCGTAGCCGCCGCGCTCGCGCACCAAAGTCGAGACCGCCGACTGGGGATCGCCGAGATCGCCGAAATGCCGCGCCGAGGCCGGGCATGTCGCGACGCAGGCGGGGACGCGGTCGCGTGCATCGAGCGTCTCGTTGTAGATCTTGTCGATGCAGAGCGTGCACTTTTTCATCACGCCGGCGTCGTAGTCGTATTCGCGGGCGCCGTAAGGGCAGGCCCAGGAGCACAGCTTGCAGCCGATGCAGAGCTCCTCGTTCACCAGCACGATGCCGTCCTCGGCGCGCTTGTAGCTGGCGCCGGTGGGACAGACGGTGACGCACTGGGGCTCGGCGCAGTGCAGGCAGGAGCGCGGGAAATGCACGGTGCGGCTCGCCGCACCCTCGCCGGCCTCGAAGGTGTGCACGCGGTTGAACCAGACGCCGAGCGGCTCGGCGCCATAGGGATCGAGGTCGGTGAGCGGCGCCGCCACGCCGCCGCTGTTCCATTCCTTGCAGTTGACCGCGCAGGCGTGACAGCCGACGCAGATGTCGAGGTCGATGACGAGGCCGAGGCGCCGGGCGCCCGGCTCGGCGGGAAGGCTGGTCATGGGCGGCGCCGGCCGGGCCGGAAGCGCGCGCCATAGCGCAGCACCGGCACCCGCTCGGCGAGGGCGGGCGTGGCGAGCGCGGCGAAGGTGGGCTCGCTCTCGACCGGCACGTCCGCCGCCTTGGCGATGGAGACGCGGAGGTCGTACCACGCGGCCTGGCCGGTCACCGGATCCGCGTTGGCGTAGCGGTAGCCGTTGCGCTCCGGCAGCAGCTCGCCGATGAGGTGATTGACCAGGAAGCCGCGCGTCGCCTCATGGGCCTTGGCATCGAGATTCCAGGCCCGCTTGCGCTTGCCGATCGCGTTCCAGGTCCAGACCGTGCTCGGATTGACGCCGTCCATCAGCTTCGCCGGCACGGTGATGCGGCCATGGCGGCTCTCCACCACCACCCAGTCGCCGTCGGCGATGCCGTGCGCCGCCGCCGTCGCGCGATGGATGTAGAGGCAGTTCTCGCCGTGGATCTGGCGGAGCCACGCGTTCTGCGAGCCCCAGCTGTGATACATCGCCATCGGCCGCTGGGTGATGGCGTGCAGCGGGAAGGGCTGATCCGCCGGCAGCTCCTCCTCGAACGGCGGGTACCAGATCGGGAGGGGATCGAAATATGTCGCGACGCGCTCGCGATGCTCGGGCGGCGGCTGCACCGGCCCATGTCCTTGCGCCGCGAGCCGGAAACGCTGCAGCACCTCGCTGTAGATCTGCAGCGTCACCGGCTCGGCGCGATCGAGGAACCCCATCCGGACCGCCCAGTCCAGATAGGCGCGGTTGGCGAATTTGAAATAGCGGCCCTCGGCGGGGATCTCGCTGCGCCAGAAGCATTGATGCTCGATGTAGCGCTCGAGCTGATGCGGATTGATCGGGCCCTGGCCCGCGCGCGTGCCGTCGGCGCCGCGCCAGCCGGCGAGCGGCCCGAGGCCCGGCCGCCGCTCATGGTTCACGATGTAGTCCGGGTAGAAGCCCGGATATTTCGGCGCGCCCTCGGCAGTGACGAAGCCGGGGAGCTTGAGCCGGGCGCCGAGATCGATCAGCACGTCCTGGAACGGCCGCACGTCGCGGTCGGGCCGCACCACCGGCTGGCGGATCGCGTCGGCGGCGGCGTCGGCGCTGCCGATCGGCCGGTCGAGCAGCGAGATGCAGTCGTAGCGCTCGAGATAAGTCGTATCCGGCAGCACCAGATCCGCGTAGGCCACCATCTCCGAGTAATAGGCATCGGAATAGATGATGCGGGGGATGCGGTACTCCTCGCTGCCGGGCACGCGGTCGGTGAGCATCTGCATGGTCCCCGCGGTGTTCATCGCGGAGTTCCAGCTCAGGTTCGCCATGTAGAGGAAGAGCGTGTCGATCGGGTAGGGATCGCCCTTCCAGGCATTGGCGACGACGAGATGCAGCAGCCCGTGCGCCGCGAGCGGCGCCTCCCAGGAAAACGCCTTGTCGAGGCGGAGCGGCTTGCCCTCGGCGTCCACCAGCAGATCCGCCGGCGATTGCGGAAATCCGAGCGGCGCGCCGGCGAGCGGCGTGTTGGCGGGCGCCGGCCGCGCCGGCTTGATGCCGGGCGGGATCGGCTTCGGATAGGGCGGCTCGTAGCGGAAGCTGCCCGGCGTATCGACGGCGCCCAGCAGCATCTGCAGCAGGTGGATGGCGCGGCAGGTGTGGAAGCCGTTGGAGTGGGCGGAGATGCCGCGCATCGCATGCATGGCGACCGGCCGGCCGATCATGCTGGCGTGGTGGCGGCCATGGACATCGACCCAGGGCTGATCCAGCACGATCGCCTCGCTGAACGCCGCCTGCGCCAGCTCCGCCGCGATCCGCTTGATGGCGGCGGCATCGATGCCGGTCGCCGCGGCGACGGTGTCGGGCGCATAGCGCTCTTCGAGATAGCGCGCCGCCATCCGCTCGAAGGCGGGCACCGCGCGCCGGCCGTCGGGCAGGGTGCAGGCGCCGCGGAGCGCCGGCTGCGCCTCGGGATCATCGGCGCTCGCCGGCTCATTGCGCCGGCGGTCCCAGACCAGCGCCTTGGCGTCGGGTCCGCGGGCGAAGAGGCCGTGATCGGCGGCGCCCTCGCCGTCGATCACCAGCCAGGGCGCGTTGGTGTAGCGAGCGAGGAAATCCGCATCGACCTTGCCGGCGCGCAGCAGCTCGTGCACCAGCGCCAGCACGAAGAGCCCGTCGGTGCCGGGCCGGATGCCGATCCACTCGTCGGCGATCGCCGAGTAGCCGGTGCGGACGGGGTTGATCGAGACGACCTTGGCGCCGCGGCCCTTGAGCTTGCCGAGGCCGATCTTGATCGGATTGGAATCATGATCCTCGGCGACGCCGAACAGCAGGAAGTATTTCGTGTGATGCCAGTCGGGCTCGCCGAACTCCCAGAACGCGCCGCCGATCGAATAGAGTCCGGCCGCCGCCATGTTGACGGAGCAGAAGCCGCCATGGGCGGCGTAGTTGACGGTGCCGAACTGGGTCGCCCACCAGCCGGTGAGCGCCTGCGACTGGTCGCGGCCGGTGAAGAAGGCGAGCTTCTTCGGATCGCTGGCGCGGATGGCGCCGAGCCAGCGCGTCGCGGTGTCGAGCGCCTCCGTCCACTCGATCTCGCGGAACTCGCCGCTGCCGCGCGGGCCGACGCGCAGGAGCGGCTTCCGGAGCCGCGCCGGCGAATAGTGCTGCATGATGCCGGCAGAGCCCTTGGCGCAGAGCACGCCGCGGTTCACCGGGTGATCGCGATTGCCCTCGATGTAGCGGATGCCGCCGTCCTTCAGGTGCACCTTGATGCCACAGCGGCAGGCGCACATGTAGCAGGTGCTGTACTTCACCTCGTCGGCGACCGGCTCGCTCAGGGGAACGTCGGGATCGCGCGCGGGGGCGGCGCTCTTCGGCATGAGGGTCCTTGCGAGGCGTTCGGCTAGACGGCGAGCGACGACCAGCCCGAGGCGGTGAGCGCTTCCAGGGGACGGAAGCGGGTCTTATAGGCCATCTTGCGGCTCTCGGCGATCCAGTAGCCGAGATAGACGTAGGGCAGCGCGCGGCGCCGCGATTCCGCGATCAGCGCCAGGATCATCATGGTTCCCGGGCTGCGCTGCGCCTCCTCGGGATCGAAGAAGCTGTAGACCGCGGAGAGACCGTCATCGAGCAGGTCGACCAGGCAGGCGCAGACCAGGCGGTTGTCGGGCCGGCGCAGCTCCAGGAGCCCGGTCGAGACCGGGCTGTCCTCTACCATGGCGCGATAGTCGCCATAGGTCATCGAGGCCATGTCGCTCTCCGCGTGGCGGGAGCGCTGATAGCGGGCGAAGAGCCGGTACTGCTCGATGGTCGCCCGCGCGGGCGCCAGCTCGGCGGCGAGATCCTGGTTGCGGCCGGCGACGCGCTGCAGCGAGCGCGAGGGCAGGAAGGCCGCCGCCGCGACCCGGACCGGAACACAGGCGGCGCAGCCGACGCAGGCCGGCCGATACGCCAGGTGATGGCTGCGACGGAAGCCGGCGCGCGACAGCACGCTGTAGAAGTCCGGCGTCTCATGCGTGCCGATCTCGGTGATGAGCTTGCGCTCGGTGCGCCCCTCGACGTAGGGGCAGGGCAGTGCTGCGGTGCGGAAGAACGGACGCAGCGCCGAGGCCGCTGCAGGCAATCCCGTCGGTGAACGCCGAGCGATGCTGGCGCCATTGCCTTCCGGCATATCCTCCTCGACCTTTACGCGCATTGCGCCAATCCCCCGCCCGCGCGCGCCGCGTTAATGCCCGGTGATTATGCGCGAAGGAGCGGGCCTCGCGCCAGCCTCAATCCGGTTTCAAGAGCGCCGGCCGGGGCGACCGGCGGATTACCAGCGTTCCCGCCAGCAGGTCATGCACCATGCGACGGCGCCGATTGAACAGCGCCACCAGCAGGATGAGCGAGCAGGTCGCGGCGGTGCTGACGTAGAACACCACGGTTTGCACCAGCGCCTGCAGATAGAGCGGCCGCTCGCCGGTCCAGCTCCGGAGCTCGATGCCGCAGAGCCGCATGCCGAAGGTCGCCGAGTTGGGGCCGCCGAGCTGCAGCGTATGATAGGCCAGCGGCACCAGCCCCATGATCGCCCACAGCGGCGACAGCAGCCCAAGGCTGGCAAGGGTGAGCGCCACCAGGAAGATCCAGAGCAGCACCAGCAGGACGCCCAGGACGAAGAGGTCGATGCCATAGGCGATGACGCGTCGCCACAGCACACCTTCGTAATATTCCGGCGCGGCAAAGGGCTCCGGCGGATCGCCGGCCCAGGGACGCAAACCGATATCGGCGGGAAAGGACACCGCGGAAGCCTCGTTGAGATATGACCGGCTCAGTATCGCGGAGAGGGCGCGGCCGGCGCAATGGCGGGCCGCCGGTCCCCGTTGCCGGCCAGCGGCTTGCGCAGGAAGTAGCGTCGGTGGTCGGGCGGGTAATCGAGGGTCGCGAAGATTTCGTAGCCGAGCTTCTGATAGAAGCCGGGCGCCTGAAAGCTGAAGGTGTCGAGCCAGGCGGAATGGCAACCGCGCGCCAGCGCCTCGCTTTCCGCGGCCGCCACGAGCGCACGTCCGACGCCCTGCCGGCGCAGCGGCTCCGAGACCCAGAGATTGTTCACGAAGAGCCAGCCGCCATAAGCAACGCCGTCCAGGCCGGCAGCGATGCGCTCGGTCAGGTCGCGGACGAAGACCGCGATCCGCTGGATCGGGTTGTTCGGCCACCGCTCCGCGTTG
>DATKPX010000205.1:0-5290 GCA_035523855.1 Allostellaceae bacterium | reverse complement strand
GATGAAGAAGCCGCCGAGCTGCTCCTTGGTGTCGGCGAAGGGACCGTCCTGCACCAGGCGGTTGCCGTCCTTGAGCCTGACCGCGGCAGCGGTGCCGGGCGGCTGCAGGCCGGCGCCGGCGACGACCACGCCCGCCTCCTTGAGCGCATTCATATAGGGCATGAAGCGGCTCCAGAACGCCTCGCGCTTCTTCGGGTCGCTGCGCGCGGCGAATTCCTCCGGCGTCTGGTAGAACAGCAGGGCGTATTGCATGGCATCCTCTCGGGGGTTGGGAGCACCAGCGGCTCCGGCATTCCAGTGACGGGCCGGCGGCGGCGATTTCGACACCGCCGCGGCCGATTTTTCGCCTACCTCGGCAACGCGACGTTCGGGCGCACTTCGAAGACCCGCTCCGCCGCATGGGGAATGCGCTCGGCCCAGGCGAGCGCGGTATCGAGATCGGGCACGTCGATGATGATGAAACCGCCGAGCTGCTCCTTGGTGTCGGCATAGGGCCCGTCCTGCACCCGCCGCCTGCCGCCCTCGAAGCTGAGGCGGGTGGCGGTATCCGTCGGCTGCAGACCGACGCCATCGACGAAAATGCCGGCCTCCTTCAGCGCCTTCGAATAGCGCGGCCAGTCCTGCGCGCGCTCCGGGCTGGTGGCGCACTGGGCGGCATCCTCGGGCTTCTGATAGATCAGGATCGTATAGTGCATGGGCTCTCCTCTTCCGTCGGAGCGGGACCATCCCCGCTCGATCCCTTGACGGGCGGGCCGCGGGCATTTCGACAGCCGCCGGAATTATTTCCCGGCGCCGGCCCGAGGTCGAGTGCCTGAGCTCCCCGGATAGAGCGCCAGGAGCGCCTCGGTGGCGGCGCCGGCGCGGCGCTCGATCTCGGCGGCACCGGGCGGCTTGGCGATGCCCATCGCCAGATCCAGCAGGAGGTTGCCCCAGAGCAGCGACAGGAACTGGGCCGCCATCAGACCGGCCTCGGCGCCGGCGATCAACTCCCTCGCGCGCGCGCGAGCCAGGAATTCCGTGAGCGCGCCGCGATTGGCCCGGCGCCCGCCCGCGTCCAGCGTGCGCGCTACCTCGGGCGAGCGCTCCGCCTCGATCACCGCCAGCCGGAAGAGCGTCGTCACCGCGGGCTGCGAGGCCTCGCGCAGCAGGCCGGCGCCGAAACGGTGCAAAGTCGCCGCCAGCGCCTCGCGGCTTTCCACCGCCGGCAGGCTCAGCGGCCGCCGCATCTCGCGGGTACGGCCGGCGATCATCGCGGCGAGGATCGCCTGCTTGCTGCCGAAGAGCGCATAGAGCTCGCGCTTGGAGACCTTGGCCACCCGGGCGATCTCACGGGTGTTGGCGCGCGCGTAGCCGTGCTCCACCAGCACCCGGAACGTCGCGTCGATGATCCGCCGGCGCACGGGATCATCCCCGCGGCCGGCGGTCTCGCCGGCTCTCGGCGAAGGTGGCGCCGCCGCGCGCTTTTTGCCGCCGTTCCTGCTGGCCATCATCACCCCTCTGCCTCTCTCTCCTCGCGACCCGGCGCCCCATTGACGTGGTACCATACGGTACCGTAGTCTGCGTTTCTGGTACCAATTGGTACCAGCCCGCTGCCCCTGGGTCCAGGGCCAGGCAGGAGAGCGGCATGGCGGAGGACGTCGGCGGCACACCCCCAGGCCCGGTGGCGCGGGCGAGTTTGCGCGCTCTCGCGCGCGACCTTTTCGTGGACGTCGTCCTGCCCTGGCTCGCGATCGAGTTCCTCGAGCGCGTGTGGAACGCGGCCGGCGTCACGGCCTTCGCGATCGCGGCGCTCTTCCCCGCAGCCTCGATCCTGGGCTCCTGGCTGCGCCGTCGGCGGATCGACGTGATCGGCGTGATCGTCCTCGCCACCCTGCTGGCGGGGATCGCGCTCGCACTCCTCACCGGCGACCTTCGCTTCGCCGTCCTCAAGGCGGCGCCGGGTTTCGCTCTCTTCGGTCTCGCCTGCCTTCTGTCGCTGACCAGGGAGCGGCCGCTCATGTTCTACGTCAGCCGTTACGCAAGGTCCGAAGGCGACGAAGCGAAAGCGGCCGCCTGGACCGCGCGGCTGGCGAGCCCGGGATTCCGTCATTCCATGCGGCTGCTGACCGTCGTCTGGGGCATTGCCGCTCTGGCGGAGGCGATGCTGGGCACTGCGGCGGCCTTTCTGCTGCCGACTGCCGCCGCCCTTCCCATCGAGCGGCTGCTGGGCCTCGGCACGATCGCGGCGCTCCTGGCCTGGACCGCCGCCTACGCGCGCCGGCGCGATCGCCGGTCGAGCTAGCTCTCGGCCGCCGCGATATCCGCCAGGAAGATGTCGCCGTAGCGCTCGAGCTTGCTGCGGCCGACGCCGGGGATCTGAGCGAGCGCGGCACGGTCGCGCGGGCGCTGGCGCACCATCTCCATCAGCGTTGCGTCGTGAAAGATGACGTAGGGCGGCACCGCCTGCTCCTTGGCGAGCGACAGGCGGCGGGCGCGCAGGATCTCCCAGAGCGCGGCATCGGCGCCGGTGAGCGTGCCGGCGGCGGCAGCGCTGCCGGCGCGCTTGCGGGCGGCGCGCGCCGGGGGGTCGGGCTCGTCGCGGAAGGCGACCGCGACCGTGCCGCGCAGCACGTCGCGCGCGCTCCCGCCGAAGCGGATCCCGCCATGGCCCTCGACATCCACTTCGAGATGGCCCTGCGCCACCAGCTGGCGGAACACCGAGCGCCACCGCTGCTTGTCGAGATCGCTGCCGACGCCGAAGGTCTTGAGCTGATCGTGGCCGAGCTGCTGCACGCGCTCGGTGAGGTTGCCCATGAGCACGTCGGTGAGATGGCCGACGCCGAAGCGCTCGCCGGTGCGCGCCACCGCGGAGAGCGCCTTCTGCGCGGTCACCAGCCCGTCCCAGGCGCGCGGCGGCGCCAGGCAGGTGTCGCAATTGCCGCAAGGCGCATGCTCGCGCTCGCCGAAATAACCCAGCAGCACCTGCCGGCGACAGCGGGCGGTCTCGCAGTAGCCCAGCAGCGCGCTTAGCTTGTGGCGCTCGATGCGCTTCTGCGCCTCCGGCAGGTCGGAGCCGGTGAGCAGGCCCGAGAGCGCCGTCACGTCGGCCATGCCGTAGGTCATCCAGGCATCCGCCGGCAACCCGTCGCGGCCGGCGCGGCCGGTCTCCTGGTAATAGGCCTCGAGGCTCTTCGGCGCGTCGAGATGGGCGACGAAGCGGACGTTGGGCTTGTCGATCCCCATGCCGAAGGCGACGGTCGCGACGATGACGACGCCTTCCTCGCGCAGGAACTGCTCCTGATGCCGGGCGCGCG
Source organism: Allostellaceae bacterium (assembly GCA_035523855.1). Taxonomy (GTDB): domain Bacteria; phylum Pseudomonadota; class Alphaproteobacteria; order ATCC43930; family CGMCC-115725; genus DASZHJ01. Next base: position 1,997 of record DATKPX010000205.1, on the reverse strand, counting down.
TCTCGGATTCGAGGCCGGCGTGATAGGGCAGCGCGACGCGGCCCTTGGCCTGGAGCCAGCGCGCCACCTCCTCCACCTTGTCGCGGCTGCGGCAATAGACGATGCCGGCATCCGCCGCATGCTCCGTCTCGATGAAGGCGAGGAGCTGGGCGCGCGGCTCCTGCTTGGCGACGACACGGTAGCGGATGTTGGGGCGGTCGAATCCCGCGGCGAAGATGCGGGCTTCGCCGAGGTTGAGGCGCTCGACGATGTCGCGCTGGGTGGCGGCATCGGCGGTGGCGGTGAGCGCGATCCGCGGCACCGTCGGAAAACGCTCGTGCAGCACCGAGAGGCCGAGATAGTCGGGCCGGAAGTCATGCCCCCATTGCGAGACGCAGTGCGCCTCGTCGATGGCGAAGAGCGCGATCGGCGTCTTCGCCAGCAGGTCGAGGCTGCGCGGCAGGGTGAGCCGCTCCGGCGCGATATAGACGAGATCCATCTCGCCGGCGCGCATCGCCTGCTCGATCTCCTGCACTTCCCAAGGCGGCAGCGAGGAGTTGAGCGCCGCCGCCTTGACGCCGGCCTGGCGGAGCGCGTCCACCTGATCCTTCATCAGCGCGATCAGCGGCGAGACCACGATGCCGACGCCGTCCCGGATCAGCGCCGGGATCTGATAGCAGAGCGACTTCCCCGCTCCCGTCGGCATCAGCACCAGCGTGTCGCCGCCGGCGATCACATGCTCGATGACGGCCTGCTGCTCGCCGCGGAAATGGTCATAGCCGAAGACGGTTCGCAACACATCCAGAGCACGATCTGGAGTTGCGGAGACGGCTGGCGCGGCAACTGGCATTCGAGAAACCTTCGACTCGGGGTGCGAGCCGGAGTCTAGCGCAACTGCGCCCTCCCGTACGCCTTTCGACGCCTCATCTGCATCAAAGCTTCGAGCCGCCGTCTACGTGAAGGGTGTCGCCGTTGATCCAGCGGGCATCATCGGAGGCAAGGAAGGCGACGGCCGGGGCCAGGTCATCCGGCTGTCCGATGCGCTGCAGGGCCTGCATCCCCAGCGTGTAGCGCTGGCCGTCCTCGGTCTTGGTGAAGCTGGACATGTCCGTGGCGATCACGCCCGGCGCCACCGCGTTGACGCGGATGCCGCGCGGGCCCAGCGCCGAGGCAAAATGCTTCACCAGCGTGTCGACGGCGCCCTTGGTGGCGGCGTAGGCCGCGATCGTGCCGACCGTGGCGCGGGCGGCGAGCGACGACAGCAGGATGACGCTGCTGCCGCTGCCGAGAATGGGGAGAAGCTGCTGCACCAGGAAGAACGGCGCGCGGACGTTGACGGCGAAGAGCCTGTCGAAGTCCTCGACCGTGGTGTCCTCGATGGTTGCCGACTTCCCCATGCCGGCATTGGCGACCAGGATATCCAGACGGTCGCCGACGAGGCCGCGCACCCGCTTGGCGAGGATGTGGGCACCGTCCGGCGCCGCCAGGTCGGCCGCCACCATGTCGGCACGGCCGCCGGCCTTGCGGATCTCCGCGACGGCGGACTCCGCCTCCGCCGCGCCGCGGCCGTAATGCACGGTGACGCGCGCGCCCGCCTTGGCAAGAGCGAGCGCGCTGGCGCGGCCGATGCCGCGCGAGGCGCCGGTGACGAGGGCGGTCTTTCCGGAGAGATCGGACATGATGGGATTTCTTTCTTTTGAGTGATCGGGAGCCGCGGCTCAGGTTGCGGACTTGCCGCCATCGACGGAGAGCACCTGGCCGGTGACGTAGGACGCCTTGTCGGAAGCGAGGAACACGATCGCGTTGGCGATCTCATCGGGCGTGCCCGCGCGCTTCAGCGGCACGCCGGCGATGAGAGCTGCCTTGCGCTCGGCGCTGCCGGTGAAGCGGTTCAGCATGCCGGTCTCGGTGGGACCGGGCGCCACCGCGTTGACGCGAACGCCGAAGGCGGCCGCCTCCAATGCCGCCGACTTGGTCAGGCCTTCGACGGCGTGCTTGCTGGCGGTGTAGATCGAGGC
>DATKPX010000204.1:0-2470 GCA_035523855.1 Allostellaceae bacterium | reverse complement strand
GCCGAGCGACATCGCGGCAAACAGCGTCCCCCACAGATTGCCGACGCCGCCGAGCACGACGACGAGAAAGCTGTCGATGATGTAGTTCTGGCCGAGATTGGGGCTCACATTGTCGATCTGGCTCAGCGCCACGCCGGCCATGCCGGCGACGCCGGCGCCGAGCCCGAAGGTCAGCGCGTCGATCCAGGGCGTGCGGATGCCCATCGCCGCCGCCATGCGCCGGTTCTGTGTCACCGCCCGCATGCGCAATCCGAGCGGCGTCAGCCGCAGCACCGCCATCAGCGCGAACAGCACCAGGAAGGAGAAGATGATGATGGTGAGCCGGCTGTACGTGATCTGCAGGCCGCCGAGCTGGGCCGCGCCGCTCATCCAGTCGGGCGTGCCGACCTGGCGGTTGTCCGGTCCGAAGATGCTGCGCACGAGCTGCTGCAGCACGAGCGACAGGCCCCAGGTCGCGAGCAGCGTCTCCAGCGGCCGGCCGTAGAGGAAGCGGATCAGGCCGCGCTCGATGGCGATGCCGGCGGCACCGGCGACGATGAAGGCGAGCGGCACGGCGATGAACAGGCTGGCGCCGAACAGCCCGGGCGCGTTGCTGCGGATCACCTCCTGCACCACGAAGGTCGTGTAGGCGCCGAGCATGACCAGCTCGCCATGCGCCATGTTGATCACGCCCATGACGCCAAAGGTGATGGCGAGCCCGATCGCCGCCAGCAGCAGCACCGAGCCGAGGCTCAGCCCGTAATACGCGTCCTGCGCCATCCGCCACAGCGCCAGCGTGCGATCGATCGAGGCAACCGCCTCGCGCGCCGCCGCCGCCGCCGCCGGCGGCGCGGTGACGCCGGCCAGGATGTTGCGCGCTTCCTGATCGCCGCGCTCGCGCAACAGCGCCACCGCCACCAGCTTGTCCGCCTGGCTGGCCCTGGCGTCGGAGAGCAGCGCCGCCGCGCGCGCCTGGCGCAGGGCGCGCGCCACGGTCGGATCGTGCTCGCGCGCAATCGCCTTCTCGAGCCCGGGCAGGGCGGCGACGTCGCGCGTGTGGAACACCGCATCGGCGGCGGCCAGACGCTGCGCCGGATCGGCGCTGAACAGGCGCAACCCGCCCAGCGCCGCCTCGAGCGCGCGACGCACCGGATTGCTCATCCGCACTTCGTGCAGGCCGGCGACCGCGCCGGCCGGCTTGCCGGTCGCGGCGTTGGTGAGCTTGCCGTCCGCCGCCTTGACGTACAGCGTGTGATCCGGGCCGACCATCAGCCGCCCGTCATGCAGCGCCGAGAGGATGGTGAGCGCCAGCGGATCGCCGGAGGCGGCGAGCGCGCTCACGCCCTGGCGCAGCTTGTCGTAATCGCCCGACCCGATGGCGGCGAGCGCATCGGATTGCGCGGCCGCCTCCTGCCCCGCCGCCCGGACGGACGGCGGGGCAAGGACAGAGGCCAGCAGCAGCAGGATCGCGAACAACCGCGTCATGCCAGCGATCCTTGAGGCGTCACCGCGCGCTGGCTCAGCTCTTCTTGCCGCCGCCGCCACCGCACTTGCCGGTCTTGACGTTAAAGGCGCCGCAGGAGAGCGGGGCACGCCAATCGCCGATCAGATCCTTGGTCTCGGCGACGTAGGGCGACCATTCCTGCGCCACGACCAGGCCGGGCGTGCGCGAGACGACGTTGAACTGGCCGTTGTCCTGGATCTCGCCGATCAGCACCGGCTTGGTGATGTGATGGTTCGGCATCAGCGCCGAGTAGCCGCCGGAGAGGTTCGGCACCGAGACGCCGATCATCGCGTCGATCACCTCGTTCGGCTCCGTCGTGCCGGCCTTCTCCACCGCCTTCACCCACATGTTGAAGCCGATGTAGTGCGCCTCCATCGGGTCGTTGGTGGTGCGCTTCGGGTTCTTGATGAACTTGTGCCAGGCGTCGATGAACGCCTTGTTCTCCGGCGTGTCGACGCTCTCGAAATAGTTCCACGCCGCGAGGTGGCCGACCAGCGGCTTGGTGTCCATGCCGGCAAGCTCCTCCTCGCCGACGCTGAAGGCGACGACCGGGATGTCGGTCGCCTTCACGCCCTGCGCGCCGAGCTCCTTGTAGAACGGCACGTTGGCGTCGCCGTTGATCGTGGAAACGACCGCGGTCTGCTTGCCGGCCGAGCCGAAGCTCTTGATCTGCGAGACGATGTTCTGCCAGTCGCTCTGCCCGAACGGCGTGTAGTTGATCATGATGTCGTCGGGCGCGACGCCCTTGAGCTTCAGATAGGCTTCGAGGATCTGGTTGGTGGTGCGCGGATAGACGTAGTCGGTGCCGGCCAGCACCCAGCGCTTCACGCCCTCTTCCTTCATCAGGTAGTCGACCGCCGGGATCGCCTGCTGGTTCGGCGCGGCGCCGGTGTAGAAGACGTTGCGGCTGCTTTCCTCGCCTTCGTACTGGACCGGGTAGAAGAGGATCGAGTTCAGCTCTTCGAAGACCGGCAGCACCGACTTGCG
>DATKPX010000203.1:0-3015 GCA_035523855.1 Allostellaceae bacterium | reverse complement strand
AGATCTGCGCCCTCATCGGCCCCAACGGCGCCGGCAAATCGACGCTCTTCAACGCGATCGCCGGCAACGCGCCGGTCGCGAGCGGCCGCGTGCTGCTGAGGGGCGAGGAGATCCAGCGCCTGACGCCGCACGAGATCGCCGCCAAGGGCGTCCGCCGCACCTTTCAGAACGGCGGCCTCTTCGGCCATCTGACCGCGCTGGAGAACGTGCTGGTGGGCCTCCACACGGAAGTGAGAAGCGACTTCTTCGGGCTGCTGCTCGGCCGGCGCGCCAGCGCCGCGGCGGAGCGCGCGGCCACCCTTCGCGCCCATGAGCTGCTGCGGCTGATGGAGGTCGACCATATCGCCGACCGCCTCGCCTCCGAACTCTCGGGCGGCCAGCAGCGGATGGTGGAGATCGTGCGCGCGCTCGCCACCGACCCGCCGCTGCTGCTGCTGGACGAGCCGGCGGTCGGCCTGGCGCCGCCGATGCGCGAGAAGCTCGGCGTCATCATCCGCCGGCTGGCCAGCGAGCGCGGCGTCGGCATCGTGCTGATCGAGCACGCGATCGAGCTGGTCATGAGCGTCTCCGACCGCGTCGTGGTGCTGAATTACGGCCGCAAGGTCGCCGATGCGCCGCCCGCCGAGGTGCGCGCCGACAGGAAGGTGCTGGAGGCCTATCTCGGCCATGCCTGACACCCTGCTCGCCGCCGCCGGCGTCGAAGCCGGCTATCCCAACAAGCAGATCCTGTTCGGCGTCGATTTCACCATCGAGGTCGGCGAGGTGGTGGCGCTGCTGGGCGCCAACGGCAGCGGCAAGTCGACGGCGCTCAACGCGGTGAGCGGCTTCGTCCGGCCCTGGGGCGGCTCGATCCGCCTCGAGGCGCGCGAGCTCGCGGGGCTGCCGCCGCACCGGATCTTCCGCGCCGGGGTCATCCAGGTCTCCCAGGCGCGCGACCTCTTCCCGGACATGACGGTGGAGGAGAACCTCCGCCTCGGCGCCTCGGTCCGGCGCGGCCCGGTGCCGGCGCTGCTCGCCGGCATCTATGACAGCTTCCCGCGGCTCGCCGAGCGCAAGCAGCAGCAGGTGAAGCTGATGTCCGGCGGCGAGCAGCAGATGGTGGCGATCGGCCGCGCCCTCATGGGCCAGCCGAAGCTCCTGCTCTTGGACGAGCCCTCGGGCGGCCTGGCGCCGGCCTTCGTCAACGAGATCGCCGGCATCATGCTGGCGCTCAAGAAGCAGGGCGTGACGATGATGATCGTCGAGCAGAACATCAAGCTGGCGCTCGCGGTCGCCGACCGTTTCCTGATCCTGCGCGACGGCCGCGTCACCCAGCGCCAGGACATCCGCAGGGGCGGCGTCTCCGAGGCGGAGATCGTCCGCAGCATCTATCTGTGAAAGGGCGCCTGTGGATTCTGAATCATCAAATGCCGTCATGCCCGGCCTTGTGCCGGGCATCCACGTCTTGCAACCGTGCGATGGCAAGACGTGGATGGCCGGGACAAGCCCGGCCATGACGAATGCGAGAGACGAGACTTCCGAATTGACCCGCGACTCGTGTAGTTCCGGCACGCAGTTCACGCGCATGCCTCGCGCAAGGGGCCATGCGCTCGGGCGCGTTGGCCCGCCCCCACCGCCATGCTAGCTTTTTCGCGGCAGCAGGAGGCCTCTGAGGCATGAGTTATCGCGTCGGCGTCGATATCGGCGGCACGTTCACGGATCTCTGCGCCTTCAACGATGCGACCAACGAGCTGCATACGCTGAAGGTGCTGTCGCGGCCCGACAAGCCCGGCGCCGAGGTGATGGAGGGAGTGCGGCAGCTCCGCGAGCGCTACGGCGTCGAGCCCGAGAGCATCACCTACTTCACCCACGGCACCACCGTCGGCGTCAACACGGTGATCCAGCGCAAGGGGGCGAAGCTCGGCCTGCTGGTGACGGAGAATTTCACCGACGTGCTGGAGGTGGCGCGGCTCAAGATGCCGGATCCCTACGACCTGCATTCGAGCCGGCCGGCGCCGCTGGTGCCGAAGGACCGCGTGCTGCCGGTGCGCGAGCGCATGAGCGCCGCCGGCACCGCGGAGACGCCCGTCGACGAGGCGAGCGTCGCCCAGGCGGTGGAGCGCGCGCGGGCGATGGGCTGCGAGGGGCTCGTCGTCGCCCTCATCAACGCCTATCGCAACCCCGCCCATGAGCGCGCGGTGAAGGCGATCGTCAACCGCGTGGCGCCGGGCCTGCCGGTCTACTGCTCCAGCGAGGTCTGGTCGGTGATCCGCGAATACGAGCGCACCACCACCGCCTTGATCCACGGCTATGTGCAGGAGCGCGTCGCCCACTACCTGACCTCGCTGCAGGCGGCGCTCCGCGAGGCCGGCGTCCCCGCTGCGCCGATGGTGACGAAGTCGAACGGCGGCGTGATGAGCGCCGAGCTCGGCAAGACCGCCTGCGCCCAGATGATCCTCTCCGGCACCGCCGCCGGCGTCATCGGCGCGAGCTATGTCGCCGGGCTCTCCGGCTTTCCCAAGACCATGAGCCTCGACATCGGCGGCACCAGCGCCGACGTCGCCTTCATCCGGGACGGCACGCCGCAATATGGCGTCGGCGAGATGATCGGCGAATTCCCGATCTATATCCCGACCGTCGCCGTCACCTCGATCGGCGCCGGCGGCGGCTCGATCGCCTGGGTCGACGAGCTCGGCGTGCTCAAGGTGGGGCCGGAGAGCGCCGGCTCGACGCCGGGCCCCGCCTGCTATGGCCGCGGCGGCACGCGCCCCACCATCACCGACGCCTTCGCCGTCCTCGGCTGGGTCGGCAGCGGCGAGCTCGGCTACAGCGCGATCCGCATCGACGTGGAGAAGGCGCGCGCCGCCGTCGGCAGCGTCGCCGGGAAGATCGGCCTGAGCCTGGTCGCCACCGCCGAGGCGATCATCGAGATCGCCGTCTCCGGCATGTACATGGAGGTGAGCAAGCTCGTCTCGCGCTATGGCGTCGATGCGCGGGACTACGCGCTGCAGGCCTTCGGCGGCGCCGGGCCGATGA
>DATKPX010000202.1:0-5242 GCA_035523855.1 Allostellaceae bacterium | reverse complement strand
GAACTCCATCCGGTTCACCGCGGTGACCGGCACCAGCTCCATCTTGACGCCGATCTTGTCCGCCACCTCGCGGGCGAGGTCGATCTCCAGCCCGACGATCTGGCCGGAGGGATCGATGAAGCCCCAGGGCTTGTAGTCGTTCTTCACGCCGACCACGAGCGTGCCCTTCTGCTTCACCGCCGCGAGCGTATCCTCCGCGCGCGCCGCTCCCGCCGCGAGACACGGAACGAGCGCCAACACCGCCAGCACGAGCCATTTTTTCATGATCTGTCCCCGAGACAAGAAGCCCGGAGGCGAGCGTTGCATGCGCCGAGGCCCGCAGGCAAGACGCGTCCCCGGCGGTATGGGAGGGAGGGAATTTTCAGCGCGTAAAAAACGGCGGGCGCCACCGGTTCATGCTGGGGAGACGACGTGATAGCGTGGCGGAGGATCAATGCCGCCACACCGGATTGGGGATGAAGGCGGGGCGGTGATCGCGGCTCGCGCATCTCGCGGCGGCGGCTTGGCCCGGAGGCTGGGCGATGCTTTGCTGTCGTCGTCTCTCGATCCAACAATGAGCGGGAATGCCGATCGCCCGCTCGACAAGACAGAGACTAGGGGAGGAGATCCATGATGAGTGTTCGGCTCCGGCGGCGCGTGGTGACGAGCGCTGCCGCGCTCGCGATGCTGGCGGTCGTTCCGCTATCCGCGCACGCGCAGGACAAGAGCCTGTTGCGCCTGACGCTCATCGAGGCGACGCCGGCCTTCCACAGCCTGCCGGTCTTCGCGCTGAAGCAGAACGCCAAGGACTACAATCTCGAGGTGGAGAACCTGCAGATCCAGGGCGGCGGCGAGGCCGGCGTGATCTTCGCCGGCGGCCAGGCGGACATCATGATGTCCGGCTTCGACAAGCCGGTGGAGTTCATGGCCAAGGGCATCGTCGACGTCAGGGTCTTCGGCGCGATCCTGAAGTCGATCAACTGGTCGCTGGTGGTTCCCCTCAAGTCGCCGATCCACACCATCGCCGATCTCAAGGGCAGGACCGTCGGCATCTCCGGCCCCGGCGCGTCCTCCGACATGCTGATGCGCTGGGCGCTGCGCAAGGCCAGTCTCGATCCCGACAAGGACGTGACGCTGGTCGCGCTCGGCGGCGTGCCCAGCCTCTATTCCGGCATCGAGAACGGCAAGGTGGAGGCGGGCGTCCTCGTGCGTCCCTACCTGAGCAAGGCGGTGGACAGCGGCGGCTTCGCGCGCGTCGTCGGCGACTGGGAGGCGCTGCCTTATCCCAACCTGGTCTCGATCGCGCGGGCGAAGGACATGAAAGAGCATCCGGAGACGTTCCAGCGCTTCCAGTCGGCGCTGCGCGACATCCTGGCGCGGTTCCAGAAGGACCGCGCCTTCGCCCTCAAGATGGCGAAGCTCGCCTATCCGAACGACAGCGACGAGAGCCTGTCGAAGCAGCTCGATTTCGCCGAGAAGGTCTACTGGAACCCGATGAACGCCGACATGAGCCGGGAGCTCTACGACCGCGCCGCCGACATGCTGGAGACCGCGGGCGTCGTCGCCAAGGACAAGATGCCGTCCTACGAGCAGCTCGTCGTGACGCTGCCGCAAGGCTGAGTCTCACGTGCCGGCACGTCCCGCGGGCTCCCCGGCGATCGACGTCAGCGGCGTCTCGCTGCGCTTCGCGCCGACCGAGGATGGCACGCGCTCGCATCTCGCGCTCTCCGACATCTCGTTCCGGGTGAGCCCGGGCGAGTTCGTCGCCATCATCGGCCCCAGCGGCTGCGGCAAGAGCACGCTGCTGAGAATGGTCGCCGGCCTGCTGGCGGCGAGCGCGGGCGAGATCCGCATCGACGACCGGCCGATCACCCGGGTCCCCGAGGGCATCGGCTTCCTCTTCCAGTCGGATGCGCTGCTGCCGTGGAAGACCGCGCTGGAGAACGTGATGGTGGGCGCGCGGCTCGCCGGCCGCGACCGCCGCCACGCGGAAACCCGGGCGAGCGAGCTGCTGCGCGAGATCGGCCTCGAGAAGGCGCTGCGCAAATATCCCGCGGAGCTCTCCGGCGGCATGCGCAAGCGCGTGGCTTTGGCACGGACCATGGCCTATGAGCCGCGCGTGTTCCTGCTCGACGAGCCCTTCTCGGCCCTCGACGCGCAGACCCGCATCCATGTGGGAAACCGCTTCCTCAAGATCCTGGAGCATCTCGGGCAGACCGTCCTCGTCGTCACCCACGACATCGACGAGGCGATCGCCATGGCCGACCGCGTGCTGGTGCTGACCGCCTCGCCGGGCCGGATCGCCCAGGAGTTCGTCATCGATCTCCCGCGGCCGCGCGACTACTATCGATCGCGCTTCGAGCCGGGCTTTCGGGACATGCAGGAAGGCATCTGGGCGATTCTGCGGCGCGAGATGGAAGGCGTGCTGGACAATGAAGAGCGCGCCTGACGCCGCCGCGGCCGTCGAGATCGGCTCCGCCGCGCCGGACGGCGAGGCGGATTACGACCGGCGGCGCGCGCGCAGATCGCGCAAGGCGCGGCTCGTCTTCCTCGCCGACCGCGCCCTGGCGATCGTGCTGCCGCTGGTCGGCTGGCAGCTCCTCGCGGACCACTGGAGCGGCGGCAAGTGGATCAGCAGCCCGCTGGCGGTGGTCGAGCGCCTCGCCTCGATGGCCGGGGACGGCAGCCTGCAGATGCACACCTGGCAGACGCTGGACGAGGCGCTGATCGGCCTGCTGGTCGGCCTGGCGCTGGGCATCGCGATCGGCGTCGCGCTCGGATTGTCGAAGCGGCTCTCGGACGCGGTCGATCCGATCGTCATGGGCTTCTATAGCCTGCCGCGCGTCTCCCTCGCGCCGCTCTTCATCATCTGGCTCGGCATCGGCCTCCTCGCCAAGGTCGCGCTGGTCGCCTCGGTGGTCCTTTTCGTCGTGCTCTTCAACGTGCGCGAGGGCGTGCGCAACGTCGACCGCGAGATCGTCGAGGCGTTCCGCAGCATGAACGCCTCGCGCGGCACGCTGGTGCGCTACGTCGTCATCCCCTCGCTGGTGCCGTGGATCTTCGCCTCGATCCGCATCGGCATCGGCATGGCGCTGATCGGCGCGGTCGTCGCCGAGCTGATCGGCTCTTCCCGCGGCCTCGGCTGGTACGTCATGCACTCGACCGGTGTCTACGACATGACGGGCTCCATCACCGCCCTCGTCGTGCTGATGATCCTGGCGATCATCTTCAATTGGGGGCTGGGCGTCGTGGAGCGGCGCATGCTGCGCTGGCGCCGCGGCTCGGAGGTCGGGATCGGTCCCTGAGCCTGCGCCGCTTTTCACGACCGCTGTTCGGCGCTACGGTTGGCAAAACCAAGCCTTGCAGCGGGAGGAAGCCCTGCCGGAATACACCAACCGCTCCGTCAAGCGGGCGCTCAGCGTTCTCGACGTGCTCTTCGATGCCTCGCGCGGGTTGCTGCTGACCGAGATCGCGGCGCTCGCCGAGCTCGACCGCGCCACCGCCTTCCGCCTGCTGCATGTCCTGATCGAGCGCGGCTATGTGCATCGCGACGGGCGCAGCAAGCGCTACAGCATCAACCTCAATCTGAGCTTTCGCGCCAAGGGCGAGCTGCCGGGCATCGTCGGACGGCTCGCCCGCCCGGTGCTGCGCCAGCTCCATCTCGATACCGGCGGCGCGATCAGCGTCGCCAGCCTGCTGGGCGCCGAGATCTGCTATTACCAGGAATTTCTCGGCCGCGATCAGGTCGGCGAGGAGCTCTTCCGCGGCAAGCGGCTGCCCTCGCACGCCACCGCCTGCGGCAAGATGATGCTGGCGCTGCAGCCCGCGGCGACGCTGCGCAAGATCTACGAATACCTGCCGCTGCAGGCCTATACGCCGCTCACCATCCGCGAGCTTCCGGTCCTGGAGCGCGACCTCGCCCTCGTCCGCGAGAACGGCTTCGCCACCAATCCCGGCGAGTTCGTCGAGCACCGGATCTGCGTCGCCCTCCCGATCCGCACGCCCGATGGCGCCAAGCCGCTCGCGGTCTCGGTGAGCCTGCCGGCGAGCCAGGTCGATCATGACTCGCTCGGCGGCCTCGTCGATCGCCTGCGTGGGGCGAGCGAGCAGATCGGCCGGCTGGTGGGGACCGAGCGGGAGAGTCTGCTCGAAGCTTCCTAGAGCTCAGCCCTGGAAACGGTCGTGCACCGCCTTCCACTTCTCGATCATGACGGCCTCCTCGAGCGCCTTGCGGGCGGCATCGGCACCCTCGACCGGCGGCATCGGCGCCTTCCCTTCCGTGAAGGCTTTGTACTGCGCCAGGGCGGTGTCGATCGTGCGGACGATGCGCGTCATCAGCAGCGCCGGGCAGACGATCTGGCTGAAGCCCATCTCGCGCAGCTCGGCCGGCGGCAGCCAGGTGCCGCGGCCCTCGAAGATCGCGGCGACCAGATGAGCGCCGCGGAACCGCTTGCCGATCGCCGCCAGGTCGGCGGCCTGCTGCACCGCCGGAATGAAGGCGCCATCGGCGCCGGCCTTGAGGTACTGCTCGGCGCGGCGCATTGCGCCGTCGAGCCCTTCCAGCTTGAAGGCGTCGCAGCGCGCGATGATCGCCATCTCGGGATCGCTCCGCGCCGCCGCCGCCGCCTTCAGCTTGCCGACCATCGCCGCGGGCGTGACCACCGCGGTCGCGCCGGCATCGCCCGGCTGCTTCCCTTCCCGCACCTGGTCCTCGAGGACGATGGCGCTGACGCCCATGCGGCTGTAGACCTCGACCATGTGCGTCACGCTCTTGACGTCGCCATAGCCGTCGTCGCCGTCGACCATGACCGGCAGGTCGGTCGCGGCGACGATGTCGGCGGTGCCGGTCACCATCTCGCCGAGCGCCGCCAGGCCGATATCCGGCAAGCCGTAGCGGGCGGCGAGCATCCCGGAGCCGCCGATGCCGATCGACTTGAACCCCGCCCGGGTGATCAGCCGCGCGGAGAGCGCGTCATGCGCCAGCGGCGTGATCAACGGCGGCTCGGTGGCGACCAGGCGGCGGATCGAATTCTTGGCGGGCATCGGTTTCCTCTCGGGGCGGTTGTCGGGGACGTTCCTGCCGGTGCGGCGGCCTCACTCCCGGTGATGGACCTCGGGCAGGCCATAGACCGGCGTCGGCAGCCCCTCCATGCGGGCCTTGAGCTGCATCGCCAGGAACTGCGAGTAGAATCGCGACTGCGCCAGGTTGCCGCCGTGGAACCACAGCGCTTCCTGCCGCGTCGGCTTCCACATGTTGCGCAGC
>DATKPX010000201.1:0-13633 GCA_035523855.1 Allostellaceae bacterium | reverse complement strand
GCCGAAGGCCAGCGCCCGGTCGCCGACAGTGCCCAGGCTGTCGATGAGCCGGCGCAGCTGCGGCTAGGACCGCTGGAGCTGCGCTTCGATATCAGCCGTGCCTTCTGGCGGAACCGGCCGGTGGAGCTCACGCTGACGGAGTTCCGCATGGTGGGCCGCCTGGCGCTGAAGCCTGGCGAGGATGTCTCCTATCGCGAAATCTACGATCTCGTGCACGGCAAGGACTTCGTCGCCGGCAGCGGCACCGACGGCTATCGCGCCAATGTCCGCACCTTCATCAAGCGCATCCGCAAGAAATTCCGCGATCTCGATGCGGAGTTCGCGCTGATCCAGAACTATCCCGGCTTCGGCTATCGCTGGGTCGTCGAGCAGGCCTGACGCACAGGGTCAAGAGGACGCGCCCGGAGCGAAAGCTCCGGGCGCTTTTCTTTTGCTCTCAGCGCCGCGCCGCGATCAGCAGGAAGGGCGGGCGCTGATGCTCGTCCGCAAGGCTCGGCCGCGCCGCGATCTGCTCGGCGGTGGGGCCCCACTCCTCGAGATGCGACAGGGCGAAGCCCTGGCGCAGCAGCAGATTGACGTAGGTGGCAAGGGTGCGGTGCTGCTTGATCACGCCCTTGGTCAGCCAATCGGTGGAGCGCGGCCCCTCGTCGAGATAGCCGTCGACCGGCCAGATCTTGCGGCCCGACGCAGCGGCGGACCAGCCGGGCGCTGTCGGCGCCGTATAGATTGGATGCTCCACCGAGAAGACCAGATGTCCGCCGGGAGCCAGCGCGCGGTACACGGCGGCGATGAGGCCGTCGAGATCGGCGATGTAGTGGAGCGCCAGCGAGCTGTAGACGAGATCGAAGGCGGCGGCCGGCAGCGCCGGCCGCTCCATGTCGGCGCGGACATACGTGATCGCCGCGTCCCTGGTCTCCGCCCGGGCACGCGCCAGCATCTTCTCGGAGACGTCGATGCCGAGCACTGCCGCAGCGCCATTCTCCCGCACCCAGCGGCAGAACCAGCCGAAGCCACAGCCGAGATCCAGCACCCGCAAGCCACCGAGCGCCGGCAGCCGCGCGCGGAGCGCCGGCCATTCCGGCGCCGCCGCCAGCCCCTCCACCGAGCGGGGGAGGCGGCTGTAGCCGGCAAAGAATTCCTCGTCGTCGTAGATGTTCTGCGTCATCGCGTGATCTCCGTCCGTTGTGCCGGCGGACGGGCCCGATGAAAAAGCCCCGTCCGTTTCCGGCGGGGCCCCTGGGATGTGAACGGCGCTCTCGGACTCTCAGCGCGCACGGCCTCCCGGCAACCCGCTGGGATTGCTGGCGGCTCTCGCGACGATCCGAACGATCCGGCACATGGGCGCCACATTACGCGCCGCCGGCGCGGCGTCAAGCCCTCCGGCATCGCGAGATACCGTTCGAGGACCCCGCTTCACGGCCGGAAAACATCCACTAATATCCTAGCGCCCGTCGCGCCCGCCGGGTGGGTTGAAAGGCAGTGCCTCCGATGACCGCGACGTCCGCCGCTGTTTTCGATCTTTCGGGCCGTGTCGTCCTGCTGACCGGCGCCACGCGAGGCCTCGGCTTCGAGATGGCGCGGATGCTCGCCCGCTCCGGTGCCCATGTCGTGGTCAATGGGCGCGACGGCGATCGCACGGAAGCCGCCGCGGCGCGTCTGCGGGCGGACGGCGCCGCCGCCTCCGCCGACGCCTTCGACGTGACCGATCTCGATGACGCCGCCGAGCGCATCGCCGCGCTCTCCCGGAAGCACGGTCGGCTCGACGGCTTCATCAACAATGTCGGCATGCGCAACCGCAAGGGGCTGCTCGAGCTCTCGCTGGCGGAAATCCGCCAGCAGATCGAGGCCAACCTCGTCGGCGCCATGTGGCTCGCCCGGGCGGCGGCGCAGGCGATGATCCCGCGGAATTACGGGCGCATCGTCAACGTCACCTCGATCGCGGCGCGCATGGCGATCGCCAACGACGCCGCCTACGTCGCCTCCAAGGGCGGGCTCGAGGCGCTCACCCATTCGCTTGCCTTCGAGCTCGGAGGGTACGGCATCACGGTCAATGCGATCTCGCCGGGCTTCTTCGCGACCGAGACCAATCTCCCCATCGCCGGTGATCCCGAGCACGGCCCGCGCTTTGCCGCGCGGACGGCGCTCCGGCGCTGGGGGCGGCCCGACGAGATCGCTGGCGCCGCGGTCTTTCTCTGTTCCGATGCCGCCAGCTTCGTTACCGGCCACACCATCGTGGTGGATGGCGGTACCACCGTCACGAGCTTCTGAGCGCGGCCTTCCCCGTCGATATCTCCGGCATCGCACCCCCGGCGGTTTCCGGCATTCCCAGCGCGAAGACGGCGAGGGCTGCCGCCGCCGCGCCGCCGGCGGCGAGGAAGGCGGCGCTGTAGCCGGCATGGTCGACGATGAGGCCGGCGGCAAGCCCGCTGAGAGAGGCGCCGATGCCTTGCACCGTGGCGATGGCGCCCTGAGCCAGATTGTAGCGACCGGTGCCGCGCATGATGTCCGCGATCACCAGCGGCGTCAGGGCGCCGAAGATGCCGGCGCCGACGCCGTCGAGCAGCTGCACCCCGATCAGCCAGGCGCTGGCATCGGAGAGGGTGTAGAGCGCGGCCCGGATCGGCAGGATGGCGAAGCCGATCAGGAACAGCGGCTTGCGTCCCCAGCTGTCGGCGGTGCGGCCGACCAGCAGGGCGATCGGCAGCATGACCCCTTGCGCCGCGATGATGCAGGCCGACATCATCGCCGTCGCCTCCTTCGGATGCGCGAGGGCGAGCTTCTGGCCGACCAGCGGCAGCAGCGCCGCATTGGCGAGATGGAACAGCATGACGCAGAGGCCGAAGACGATCAGCGGTCGGGATCTGAGCAGGACCGCATAGCCGGCGGCGCCCGTTGGCGCGGCTGCGGGATCGCCCTCGCCGTCGAGGTCGCGCGCGCGGTCGAAATCGATGGCGCCGGCGGGGATCGACAGCACCGCAACGGCCGCCAGCAGCGCGAATGCCGGCACCAGCAGGAACACGGCGCGCTGCGAGAATACATAGCCAACCGCGCCCGCCACGGCGGCGATGGCGATGTTGCCGGCATGGTCGAAAGCCGAGTTTCGCCCCATGCGGCGCGCCAATTCGCGGCGGGCGTAGAGGCCGAGGGTGAGGGCGGCGATGGCGGGGCCGAAGACGTCGCCGACGATCGCCATCACGCTGTTGGCGATCGCCACCGGCCAGAAGCTCGGCCAGGCGAAGATGATGACGGCCCCGACCGAGAGCAAGCCCAGCGCCAGGACGATGACGCCCCGCTTGCCGCGCGTCTCATCGATCGCGGCGCCGATGGGCGTCTGCACGGCGATCGCGAGGAGGCCGGCGATCGTGGTGACCACGCCGACCTCCGACTGGCTCCAGCGCTGCTGGGTGACCAGGAACACGTTGAGATAGGGCCCGAGCGCGCCGCGGACGTCGGCGAGGAGGAAATTGGCGGCGTCGAGGGAAATCGGGCTGAAGCGCGGGCGCGGGACCGGCATCCCGGGGGAACGCCACCCCGAGCAGCGGGTTCCGGGCGCGGCACGCGGGATCGCGCAATCTCCGCGGTCGTCACGGCGAGGTCACGTTTACGGGCGCGGACCGCTCAGACGAAAAGGACCTCGCCCAGGACGTGATCGCGCAGCTTCAGGCTCGCATGCATCAGGGCATCGGCGGCCGTCTCGAGGTGGCGGGCGATGTCGCTCAGCAGGAGAAGCTGGCGGCTGTCCAGCGGGATCGTCATCAGTGTCGTGGTGACCGCGCGCCGGCGCTCATCCGTCTGGTGCTCCGCGATGACCACGCGGTCCACCGCCTCGAGGAAGCGCTCGGCCGCGTCGCGCTCGCCGCCGCGTCGGACGTATTGCGCCGACTCCATGGTCTGGCGGAAGGCCTGTACGCCGTCGGCCAGGAGATCGGCGAGGACGAGGAACGGTTCCGGCAATTCTTCGACGGGCGCCGTCTTGAACAGCAGCGCCGCCAGGAAAGCCGCGTCCTCCAGATGGTCGGCAGCGTCGTCGGCGGTCTCGACGATGCCGCGGAAAATCTCGGTGCCGGCGATGCGGCGGACCGTCGAGCGCAGCTCCTTCACCAAGTCGTCCGCGCGGCTCTCCCATTGCTTGGCGCGGACGGCATGCTGGGCAAGGGCCTCGCCGCGCCCGGGACCGCTGCGCCGGAGCGCGGCACGCAGCCCGCCCGCGAGCTGCGCGATGATGGCGGCATGTCCCGAGCATTCCCCCAGCAGGCGCTGCTCGGCGGTGCGGAAATGGGTGAAGAGCTCTGCGCGGACGCGGTCGCGGATCAGCGCCTCCGACCGGCTCTCCAGCAGGCCGGTCGCGGTGATCTGCAGGACGAAGCGGAGGTAGTCCCGCGCCACGTCGTCGCCGATCATCTCGTGCAAGGGCTCGCCATAGCGCAGCGGCGTCTTCACTGCCTGCTCCAGTGCGTCATAGATCAGCCGCTCGCCGCCCAGCTCGAGGAAGCCGCGGTGGCCGACCTCCTGGTCCGCCGCCCATTTCAGGATCTCGACCGCCGTCTCGTTCCGCACCAGCAGGCCGAGGCGCTTGCGCGCCTTGTTCCAGTCGATAAGGAAGACGATGCGCGAGCCGATCCGCTCCAGGAAGGCATCGAGTCCCTCCGCATCGCCGGCGGTGAACTCGCCGGTCGTGAGATAGAAGAGATCGCCCTCGCGAATGCCGGCGGCCTGGCGCGAGTTCACCTCGGTCCAGGCGACGCCGCTGTCCGTGCAGAGCGACTGCAGGAAGGGCAGCCGCGGCAGATGCACGTCCGTATAGGTGACGGAGACGCGGAGCCCGGCCACCTTGACGACCAGCACATGGGCGTCGGTGGTGCCGATGTCGTTCTGGATCAGCAGCACGCCATTGGCGCGCGCCGCCGTGGTGTCGAGGCCGGGATGGTCGAACTTGAGCGGCGCGGTGCGCTGCAGCCCCTTCATGAAGGCGGTGAGCGCCGCGCGGTCGTTGCTGTCGAGCCCATAGGCCTTGGCGCCGGCGATGTCGTCGGTGGCGATATCCGCCTGCAGCCGGTTGATCTCCCGGTGCAGGTCCATGACGAGGACGTGCACGCCGTCACCGCCTTTCGGCCGGCCGGAGGTCAGCGAGGCGATCGTCTCGCCGCTCATCATGTCGTCGGTGACCGGCGGACGGGCACCGGTCAGTTTCTCCAGCCGATCCCGGAGCCGAGCGTGGAGGGCGCCGGCATCGCCGCCATTCTTTCCCGCGACGGCGATCGGCGCGATCATTTCCGCCAGCGCCTCGTCGAGCACGCTCATCAGGCGGCGGGCGGCGGGGATGTAGTAGTTGCCGCTGCCGTCATGCTCCGCCTGGGCGATCACCCGGTCGAGCTTGGCATCGGCTATGCCGCAGGCTTCGCGGTCGGACCGCAGCGAGGGTGGCGAGGCCTGCGGGTTCTCCGCCTGGGTCGCCGCCATCTGCAGCAGGGTGAGGACGTATTTGGCGCGCTCGTTGGCGACCACCGCGGTCGCGAGCAGCGCCGGCAGCACCAGCGCGCGCTCGCCCAGGAAGTCGACGATCTCCGTTTTCGCGGTCATCGCTTTTCCTCGCCCTTATCTTCTGTCATGGAAGTGTCACGGAGCGACGCTCTTCGCCGAAAGAGTGTGGATGATATCGATGACGACGCGGAGGCGGCGTTGATCTGGCTCAAGGCGACGAGAGAAACGCGGCGGCGCGACGATCCGCTAGAGTCCGGCGATACCGATCCAGGAGGCTACCATGCTCGTTTTCTATTTCTCGCCCGGCTCCAGCTCGATGGCGGTCCATATCGGCCTGCACGAGGTCGGCGCCAGATTCGAGAGTCATGCGCTCTCCTTCGCGCGGAAGGAGCACCGCGCGAAGGAGTTCCTCGCCATCAATCCCGAGGGCAAGGTGCCGACGCTGCTCATCGAGGGGCGGCGGCTCACCGAAGTGGCGGCGATCCTCTATTACCTCGCGCGAGTGCATCCGGAGGCGGCGCTGCTGCCGCAGGGCGATCCCGAGGCGGAGGCGCAGGTGATCTCCTGGCACTCCTTCATCGCCTCGACGCTGCATCCGGCGCGCGTCCGCGGCCTCGATCATGCGCGCCAGGTCTGGGCGCTCGCCGAGCAGCGTCTCGGCGACCGGGAGTGGGCGATCGGCCGCTACTCGATCGCCGACATCCACCTCTTCCGCCTCTACTGGCGCTTCGCCACGTCCCTCGATCTCGCGCCGTCGGACTTCCCGCGCCTCACCGCGCACCGCGAGCGCATGCTGGCACGCCCGGCGGTGCAGCAGACGATCGAGCTCGAAAGCGCGATCGGCTACGAGCTGCCGGCTTAGCTCCTGGTCAGTCGGTAGATGTAATGGGAGAGGCCGGGGCGCTCGGCGATGGCGACGGCCTCGCAGGTGACCGCGAAGCGCGCGCGCTCTGCCCGCGCGGCGAAATCCGGCGCTTCGAAGCCGGACCAGAGCAGCACGGTGCCGCCTTCCCGGAGCGCGGCGTGGAGCGCCGCAAGACCTTCGACGCTATAGAGATCGTCGTTGCTCTCGGCCGCCAGTGCGCGCGGTCCGTTGTCGATATCGAGGACGATGACGTCGTAGCTCGCCGCCGCTGCGTCGATCAGCCAGCTCGCCACGTCCGCGGCCACGATGCGTGGAGTCGGCGGGCGCTCGGTGAAAATCGCCGGCTCAAAATAGCGCCCGTACCAGGCGACGACATCGGGAGAGATTTCGGCGACGGTGATGCAGCCGATGCCATCCAATGCCTTGGCGGCGGCGGCGAGCGTGTAGCCGAGGCCAAGGCCGCCGATCAGGAGCTGCGGGTCGCGCTTGCCGCTGGCGCGGGCGAGGGTCCCCGCCATCCGGCCCAGCAGGTCCTCGGAGGCATGATTGCGGCTGTTCATCAGCTCGAGGCCGTTCGCGCGGATCATGTAGACGCCGTCCTCGGCGCCGTAGAGGCGGAGGTCGGTGCCGGGTAATGTGGCGGCGGCAAGCTCGGTCCAGGCCATGGTGTCGCCTTATCCCACTTCCCTTGACGGGACCAGCCCCTTGCCTTACAAAGCGCCCTTCGTCGCCCGGCCCGGTCCGGGCGTCTTTCCATTCGTTTCAAGGCGTTAAGGTGCGGTCATGGCAAGACGGTGCGCGATCTCGGGCCGGGGCGTTCAGGTGGGCCACCTGGTCAGCCACGCCAACAACAAGACCAAGCGCCGGTTCCTGCCGAACCTGCAGGTGATCTCGCTGCTGTCGGACGCCCTCGGCGGCCCGGTACGGCTGCGTCTCACCCCGCACGCGATCCGCAGCATCGAGGCCAATGGCGGTCTCGACGCCTACCTCCTCAGTGTCTCCAACGCCAAGCTGCCGGTGGAGGCGCGCCGCCTGAAGCGCCGCATCGAGCGCGCCGCCCAGCGCAAGGCCGCCGCCTAAGCCTTTCCCGCCGCCGTTCCGAGGACCGCGAGGAGCGCGCCGACGCTGTCCTCGATGGTGCCGGTCGTCTCGATCCGTGACACCTCCGGCCCTTCGACCGCGATCGCGCCGGAGCGCTTGAGGCGCTCGGTGATCTCCGCCGCGCTCTCGCGGCCGCGGCGGGCAAGCCGCTCCGCCAGTACCGGCGCGGGCGCCG
Source organism: Allostellaceae bacterium (assembly GCA_035523855.1). Lineage (GTDB taxonomy): Bacteria > Pseudomonadota > Alphaproteobacteria > ATCC43930 > CGMCC-115725 > DASZHJ01. Next base: position 6,011 of record DATKPX010000201.1, on the reverse strand, counting down.
TCACCTCGACAATGCGAAGCGGCCGATAGCGCTGCCGCGCCTCCGGCAGCACCGCGCGGGAGACGTTGACGACCACCTGCCGGCCCCGCGCGAGCTCCGCCTCGATGGCGCGGGGAATGCCGTAGCGGAGACCGTGCGCTTCCCAGGCGAGAGCGAACTCGCCGCGTGCTTGCGCCGCCTGGAAATCCTCGGCGTTCATCGGCAGGTGGTCCTCGCCGACCGCCGGCGCCCGCGTCACCACGCGGCGCGGGAACACATAGCGCGGATCATTGACGAGCGCCGCCTTCGCGCCGTCGATCAACGTGTCCTTGCCGGCGCCGCTCGGTCCCACGATGAGGAAGAGGGTGCCGCGCGGCTCATTCATGATCCCTGCTAATCCAGCGGCGCCTGCGCCGGCGGGTGCGCCTTCTCATAGGCGCGGGCGGCGCGCAGCACGGTCTTGTCGTCGTAGAGGCGGCCAACGAGCTGGAAGCCGATCGGCAGGCCGGCGCGGGTCAGGCCGCAGGGGATGCTCGCCGCCGGCTGGCGCGTGAGGTTGAAGGGGTAGCTGAAGGGCGTCCAGTCGATCCACTCCTTCTCGACGCTGGGGTCGCTGAGATCGGTGCCCACTTTCAGGGCGGGCACCGCGACGCTGGGGCAGAGCAGCAGATCGTAGCGGCGGTGGAAGAGCTGCATGTGCCGGCTGAGATCGGCGCGCGCGACGTCGGCGGCGAGAAACTCGACCGCGCTGATCTTCTCGCCCCGCTGCACGTGGACGAGGAGGCCCGGATCGAGGCGCTTGCGCTCCTCCGGCGTCGCCGCCGCGAGCGCCTTGGCGGCGCCGGAATACCAGAGCGTCAGCCAAGCTTCGCGCGGATCGGCGAAGCCGGGATCGACCTCCTCCACATGGGCGCCGAGCTCGGCCATCGCTCGCGCGGCGCGCGCCACCGCCTCGGCGATCTCGGGGTCGACGCGCTGCGCGTAGCCGAGGCGGGGGCTGTAGGCGATTCTCAGCCCCTTGATCCCGTCCTCGAGGCCGGCGCGGTAATCGGCGCCGTCGCGCGGCAGCGCGTAGGGGTCGCGGTCGTCGGCGCCGGTAAGCACGGTGAGGAGCAGCGCGCAGTCCTCGGCCGTGCGCGCCATCGGCCCGGTATGGGCGAGCATGCCGAAGGGGCTCGCGGGATAGGCGGGGACGCGGCCGAAGGTGGGCTTGAGGCCGGGAAGGCCGGTGAAGTGGCAGGGGATGCGGATCGAGCCGCCGCCATCGGTGCCGAGCGCCAGCGCGCCGATGCCGGCCGCCGTCGCCGAAGCGGCGCCGGTGCTGGAGCCGCCGGGCGTGCGCTCGAGGTCCCAGGGATTGCGCGAGATGCCGGTGAGCGGGCAGTCGCCCAGCGCCTTCCAGCCGAATTCCGGCATTGTGGTCTTGCCGAGGATCACCGCGCCGCTCTCCTTGAGTCGCGCCACCGGCGGCGCGTCCTCCTCCCAGGGCTGGTCGCGCTTGGTGAGGGTCGAGCCGCGCAAAGTGGGCCAGCCCTTGGTGAGGAAGAGATCCTTGATGGTGGATGCCACACCGTCGATCGGGCCCATCGGCTGGCCCTTCTGCCAGCGCGCCTCCGAGGCGTGCGCCGCCTTCATGGCGCCCTCGGGATCGCGCAGCACGAAGGCGTTGAGCTTCGGCTCCAGCCGCTCCATCCGCGCGACGACCGCCTTCGTCACCTCCACCGGCGACAGCGTCTTCTTGCGGAATTTCTCCACCTGCTCGGAGGCGGACAGGAAGGCAAGCTCGCGCTCGGTGCTCGTCACGATCGATCTCCCCGGAGGTCAGCGGGCGGTATTTCCCTTCACTATCGGGCAAAAGCGTGATGCCGGCAAATCTGCTCGTCAGCCGATCCAGCCGTGGCAATCCCTCTCCCCGGCGGGGAGAGGGGAAAAATGTTGCAGGCGCCGCCGGGGTTTCCCATGCTCGCGGGAAAATCAAGGAGGGGCAGGTCATGCGAGGCTTTCGAGCGGCGGCGGCGGGGATCGCGGCAGGCGTGGCGCTCTGGGCGTTGCCCGCGATGGCGGAGGATGGCAGCACGCTCCGCTTCATTCCGCAGGCGGATCTGCGCGTGCTCGATCCGGTCTGGAGCACCGCCTACATCACCCGCAACCACGCCTACATGATCTACGACACGCTCTTCGGCACCGACGAGCACTTCAAGCCGCAGCCGCAGATGGTCGAGACGTGGAGCGTGAGCGCGGACAAGCTCACCTACAGCTTCACGCTGCGCGACGGGCTCAAGTTCCACGACGGCACGCCGGTGCGCGCGGCGGACTGCGTCGCCTCGGTGGAGCGCTGGTCGAAGCGGGACGTGCTCGGCCAGAAGCTTGCCGACGCGCTGGGCGAGATCAAGGCGGTGGACGCGCGCAGCTTCACGATCGTCCTCAAGCATCCCTTCCCGCTGCTGATCGACAGCCTCGCCAAGCTCTCGGGCAATCCCTTCATCATGCCGGAGCGGGTCGCGAAGACCGACGCCAACGAGCAGATCAAGGACTATACCGGTTCCGGCCCCTTCATCTTCGACGTCAAGAACTGGAATCCCGGCGACCGGGCGGTCTATCGCCGCAATCCCGACTACGTGCCGCGCAAGGAACCGGCGGACTGGACCGCCGGGGCCAAGGTCGTGAAGGTGGACCGCGTCCAATGGGTCTATATCCCCGACGCCACCACGGCGGCGAACGCGCTGATGTCGGGCGAGGTGGACTGGTGGCAGCAGGTGCCAACGGATCTGGTGCCGCTCCTCAAGAAGAACGACAAGATACATGTCGCCGCCGCGGATCCGCTGGGCTATCAGGCGCTGCTGCGCTTCAACCAGCTGCAGCCGCCCTTCAACAACATCAAGCTGCGCCAGGCGGTGCTGTCGGCGCTCGACCAGAAGGAATACATGCAGGCGGTGGCGGGCGATCCCGAGTACTGGCGAACCTGCTACTCCTTCTATGCCTGCAAGACGCCGCTCGCGACCGAGGCTGGCGCCGAGGCGCTGATGGGCAAGCGCGACATAGAGGCGGCGAAGGAGCTGGTGAAGGCCTCGGGCTACAAGGGCGAGCGCGTCGTCGTCCTCGATGCCACCGACTACGCCGCGGTCCATGCCGAGGCCCTGGTCACCGTCGATCTCTTGAAGCGCATCGGGATCAACGCCGAGCTCGCCACCAGCGACTGGGGGACGGTGCTTACCCGGCGCTCCAAGCGCGGGCCGGTGGAGGAGGGCGGCTGGAGCATCTTCCACACTTCCTTCCAGGGGCCGGATGCGACGACGCCGGCCAACAACGACGGCCTGCGCACCAACGGCGACAAGGCGTGGTTCGGCTGGCCCTCCGATCCCACCATCGAGAAGCTGCGCGATCAGTGGGTGGTGAGCGAGAACCTGGAGGAGCAGCAGCGGATCGCCGCCGACATCCAGCGCGAGGGGTTTCAGTCCGTGCCCTATATCCCCCTGGGGCAGTTCGCCATTCCGACCGCGTGGCGGGACAGCCTCACAGGCGTCCTGGCCTCGCCGGTGCCCGAGCTCTGGAACGTCAGCAAGAAGTGAGCCTTTGGCATGGGTTTCGCAAAGGCTCCCGTATCATCCGCGCACCGGGAGTGACGCCGCCTCCCGGAATCGCGTAAGGTGCGGGCCAACCGGCCGAACGGCCCAGAACACGGGAGGTGTCCGATGACGGATGCGCGAAGCTCGAGCGGCGACGGCGCGGCGGGCGCCGTCATGGGCGCGCTTGCCCAATCCGCCGGCAGATCGCTCAAAATCCTTCCTGCGCGCGCCGATGCGGCCGCGCGGACCGGTGCGACGTCTTAACGATCCGGGGCAGGTCTTGTTCGCCTATATCGTCCGTCGGCTGATCGCCACCATCCCGGTCATGGGCATCGTCGCGATCTTCGTCTTCTCGCTGCTCTACATCGCACCTGGCGATCCCGCCGCCGTCATCGCCGGCGATCTCGCCACCGAGCAGGACATCGCCCGCATCCACCATCAACTCGGCCTCGACGAGCCTTTCCTGGTGCGCTTCGGCCATTGGGCCTGGGGCGTGCTGCACGGCGATCTCGGCATCTCCATCTTCACCAACCTGCCGGTCTGGACCCTGATCCAGCAGCGTCTCGAGCCCACCGCGGCGCTCACCATCAGCACCCTCATCCTCTCGATCCTCTTCGCGGTGCCGATGGGGGTGCTGGCGGCCTGGCGCGTCGGCACCTGGGTCGATCGCGCGGTGATGGGCTTCGCGGTGCTGGGCTTCTCGCTGCCCGCCTTCGTGCTGGCCTATATCCTGATCCTCGTCTTCTCGGTGGAGTTCGACTGGCTCCCCGTGCAGGGCTACACCAGCATCCGCGACGGCATCGTGCCGTTCCTGCAGCACCTCGTGCTGCCCTCGACGGCGCTGGGCCTCATCTACGCCGCGCTCATCGCCCGCATCACCCGCACCAGCATGCTGGAGGTGCTGAGCCAGGACTATATCCGCACCGCCCAGGCCAAGGGTCTCGCGACCCGGGACGTACTGGTGGGCCACGCGCTCAAGAACGCCGCGGTGCCGATCGTCACCATCATCGGCATCGGTGTCGCGCTCCTGATCAGCGGCGTCATCGTCACCGAGACAGTGTTCGCGATCCCCGGCATCGGGCGGCTCACGGTCGACGCGATCCTCCGGCGCGACTATCCGATCATCCAGGGCATCATCCTGCTGTTCTCCGCCGCCTACGTGATCGTCAACCTGCTGGTCGACATCAGCTACACCTTCCTCGATCCGCGCGTGAGGTATTGATCCCATGACCACCGCGCCGATCGACGTCGATACCGCCCTCGTCCCGCGCCGCCGCAGCCGCGGCCTCGTCGCCGAGGCGATCCGGCGCCATCCCACCGTGATGCTGGGCACCGCGCTGCTGGGACTCATGGCGCTCATCGCGATCCTCGCGCCCTATCTCGGCACCGTCGATCCCCAGGCGCTGTCGCCGATCAAGCGGCTGCGCTTCCCGCAGCAGGCCTACTGGTTCGGCACCGACATGCTCGGCCGCGACGTCTACAGCCGGGTCATCTACGGCAGCCGCATCTCCCTCGTCGTCGGCCTCAGCGTCGCGCTCTGCAGCACGGTGATCGGGCTCGCGATCGGTCTCGTCACCGGCTTCAGCCGCGTCACCGATGCGATCGTCATGCGGGTGATGGACGGGCTGATGTCGATCCCGCCGGTGCTGCTGGCAATCGCGCTGATGGCGCTCACCCGCGCCAGCGTCGGCAACGTGATTTTCGCAATCACCGTCTCCGAGGTGCCGCGAGTGACGCGCCTCGTCCGCGGCGTGGTGCTTAGCCTGCGCGAGCAGCCCTTCGTCGAGGCGGCGACCGCGGCCGGCACCGGCTTCGTGAAGACGCTCCGGCGCCACATCCTGCCCAACACCATCGCGCCGATCCTGGTGCAGGGCACCTATATCTGCGCCTCGGCGATGATCACCGAGGCGACGCTCTCCTTCATCGGCGCCGGCACGCCGCCCAACATCCCGAGCTGGGGCAATATCATGGCGGAGGGGCGGAGCCTGTTCCAGGTCGCCTACTACATCGTGCTGTTCCCCGCGGCTTTCCTGTCGGTGACGGTGCTGGCGGTCAATCTGGTCGGCGACGGGCTCCGCGATGCGCTCGACCCGCGTTTGGCGCGGCGGATGTGAGGTGAAGCCGATGACCGTCGCTGCCCTCGACACCCGCGCGCCGAAGCCTTCCGAGGCGGTGCAGCCGCTGCTGGAGATCGAAGATCTCCGCACGCATTTCTTCACCCGCGACGGCGTGGTGCGCGCCGTCGACGGCGTCTCACTCAACGTGAAGCCGGGCGAGACCCTGGCGGTGGTGGGCGAGTCCGGCTGCGGCAAGAGCGTCACGTCACTCTCGATCCTGCGCCTCATCCCCAATCCGCCCGGGCGGATCGTCGGCGGTAGCATCCGCTTCCAGGGCACCGATCTCCTGACCTTGCCGGAAGCGGAGATGCGCAAGATCCGCGGCAACGAGATCTCGATGATCTTCCAG
>DATKPX010000200.1:0-2581 GCA_035523855.1 Allostellaceae bacterium | reverse complement strand
ATGCGCGGGAAGCCCGCCTCGGCGGCGAGCCGCGCCGCCGCCATCACGCCCGCAGCGGGACCCGAGCGCACAACGTAAGCCGCGCGGCCGGGCAGCTGCTTCACCGGCACCACGCCGCCGTTCGACTGCATGATCAGGGTCTGCCGCTTGAAGCCCCAGCCGCCGAGCTTCGCCAGCAGGTTCCGGGAATAGCGGGAGATCAGCGGCTGCAGATAGCCCTGGACGGCCGCGGTGCTGGTGCGCTCGAACTCGTAGTATTCGCGGATGACACCACTGGATGTCACCACCTCCCAGCGCGGCTCGACCTCGCGGAGAATTTCCGCGATCCGCTCCTCGTGGGACGGGTTCGCGTAGGAGTGCATCAGCGAGATCACCACCGCCTCGACGTCCTGCTGCTGCAGCACGGCGGCAAGCTTGCGCACCGCCGCCTCGTCCAGCGCCTGCAGCACCTCGCCGCGATAGTCGACGCGCTCGTCCACCTCCCAGCGCCGGTCGCGCGGGATGAGCGGGTTCTGCACGCCGGTGAGCCCATACATGCTGGGCCGGTCCCGGCGGCCGAGCTCCAGCACGTCGCGGAAGCCGCGGGTGGTGACGAGGGCGCAGCGGGCGCCGCGGCGCTCGATCACCGCGTTGGTGGCGATGGTGGTGCCGTGGATGATGAGGTCGAGGGCGGCCGGATCGAGCTTCGCCGCCACCAGCGCGTCGACGAGTCCGGTCGAAGGATCCTGCGGCGTCGACGGCACCTTGAGCACGGTATGAGCGCGGATCCCGTCCTCGGAATAGAAGAGATCGGTGAAGGTGCCGCCCACGTCGATGCCGACCACGCCTGCCATGACTACCCTCGCTGACTGAGAAGACCCATCACGGCGCCGCCACCGTGATCACCACCTTGCCCTGGGCGCGCCGCTCCGCCACCGCGGCGATCGCCTCGCCGCCGCGCGCCAGCGGAAATGTCGCCGACACATGCGGCTTGAGCTTTTCCGCGAGCCGGGCGAGCGACTGCAGATGCTTCGCCTTGCCGGGCATCTCGCGGCGGAGGAGGCCGCCCCAGGAGACGCCGACGATCGCGCAGCCCTTGAGGAGCGGCAGGTTGAGCGGCACGCGGGCGATCTCGCCGCCGGCGAAGCCGATGACCAGGAAGCGGCCGCCCCAGGATGTCCCGCGCAGCGCCTGCTCGGAGAAGCCGCCGCCCACGGGGTCATAGACCACATCGACGCCCTGGTCGCCGGTGAGCTGGCGGATGCGCTCGCGCAGGCTCTCGCGGGCATAGTTGATGGTCTCGACCGCGCCGTGCTTTCGGCAGAGCGCGAGCTTCTCCTCGCTGGAGGCCGCGGCGATGACGCGGGCGCCCATCAGCACGCCGATCTCCACTGCCGCCAGGCCCACGCCGCCCGCCGCCCCCAGCACCAGCAGGCTCTCGCCGCGCTGCAATTGCGCGCGGTCCTCCAGCGCATAGAGCGAGGTGCCGTAGGTCATGGTGAAGGCGGCGGCGCTCACGAAATCCATCGCCGCCGGCATCGGCAGGACATTGCCTGCCTCCATCACCGCCTCCTCGGCGAAGGCGCCCCAGCTCATATAGGCCATGACGCGGTCGCCGGGCTTCACGGTGCGGACTTCGGATCCGACGCGCGCCACCACGCCCGCCGCCTCGCTGCCGGGCACGAAGGGGAGCGGCGGCTTGATCTGGTACCTGTCCTGCAGCATCAGCGTGTCGGGGAAATTGACCCCCGCCGCCATCACGCGGATCGCCACTTCCTTGGGCCCGGGCTCGCGCGCCGGCATCTCGCCGAGCTCGAGCGTCTCGGGTCCGCCATGGGCCTTGCAGATGAGTGCTTTCATTCCTGCCTCGCCAATTCCGGGATCGCCGCGCGAAGGGTGCCCTTCTGCAGCTTGCCGGCAGCATTGCGCGGCAGCGGCTGGTCGAGGAAGGTGAAACTTTCCGGCACCTTGTAGTCGGAGAGCCGCTCGGCGCAGAAGTCGCGGAGATCGGCGCTGTCGGGCGCGGGCTGGCGCGGCACCACGAAGGCGTGGACGCGCTCGCCGAGCACCGGGTCGGGCTTGCCCACCACGGCGCATTCGACCACGCCCGGATGGTGGCTCAGCACGTTCTCGACCTCGATGCAGTAGACCTTGTAGCCGGCGCGGTTGATCATGTCCTTCTTGCGGTCGAAGATGCGGAGGTAGCCCTCCGCATCCACCGAGCCGATGTCGCCGGAGCGCCAGTAGCCGCCGGCGAACCCCGCGTGCGTCGCCTCCGCGTCCTGCCAGTAGCCGGGCACGACCATCGGGCCGCCGACCCAGACCTCGCCGGCGGTGCCCGCCGGGACCTCGCGGCCTTCCTCGTCGACGATCCGGATATCGGCGCAGGGCAGCGCCTTTCCCACCGAGTGCGCGTGATGCGCGACGTCGCCGGGCGGCAGCAGCGTCACCGGCCCGGTGGTCTCGGTCGAGCCATATATATTGACGAGGCTCATATGCGGCAGCTGCGCGGCGAGGCGCGCGATGGTGGCCTCCGGCATCGGCGCGCCGCCGAAGCCGCCGATCCGCCAGCGGCGGAGATCGAAACGGGCGAAATCTCCCT
>DATKPX010000199.1:0-2268 GCA_035523855.1 Allostellaceae bacterium | reverse complement strand
GCTGCAGAGCACCTCGACGATCTCGTCGAAGGCGAGGAGCCAGTAGGGCAGCTGGAGGTTCTGCGGCGTGATGCGCTCGGCGAGACCGTCCATCGCCACGGCATACTCGCCGTGCGGATCGAGCAGGATGCAGTGCCCGTTGGGATGGGCGTCGAGGAGGGAGCGAAGGATGAGGGTCAGCGCGCAGGACTTGCCGGAGCCCGTGGTGCCGACGATCGCGGAGTGCTTGGAGAGGAATTCCTGCGACATCAGATAAGCCGGGCGGTTCGCATCCTGATAGAGCGAGCCGATGGCGAGCGTCCAGGTATTGGGCTTGGCGTAGATGCGCGCGAGATCGGCCGATGTGGCGGGATAGACGGACGCACCGAGGGTGGGATATGTGGAAATGCCGCGGGCGAAGACATGCTGCTCGCCGGGCGCGCGCGCGATCAGCTCGCCGAGGAGCTCCACCTCGGCCATGGCGTAGCTCTGGCCGCGGACATCGGGGGCGGGATTTTGGAGGGCGAGGCTGTCGATGAAGCCGAAGGCGACGGTGCCGGGCGTCGCCACCTTGACGAGGGCGCCGATCTGCGCGCGTTCATAGGCGGCGGCGTTGGCGGCGGGAGACGCCGCGTCGAAGAGGATGCAGGAGAGCTTGAAGCCGGAGACGGCGCTCACCGTGCCGATGCGCACCTGCGGCGGCGCCTTCGCCGGCGCCGGCGTCGATGCGGGCACCGTTGCGGCAGCCGGCGTGGGCTTGTTCAGGGGGGCGTCGTCCATCGTGCTCTCCTCGGGGCGTCCGGACAGCCGGGCGCCGAGGATGCAGAATGGATCGAGAAGTATTGCGGAATGGTTTGCCGGCAGCGCCGGCAGAGGTCGTTAATGGCTGCCAGTTGCGACAAAGACGCCGCGAGTTTCGCGAAAAATCGAGGCATCCGTGGGCCGGCCGGCGCGAGCGCTTGTCGAGGCTTCCCGACACGCCCGAAGCATCGCTCGCTCTCGCCCGTAATCAACGATCATCTGACCCAGCATCGAGCCGGGCGGCAGCTTCAGGAGCTCGTCCGCCGCGCGCTGCTGCTCGGCGGTGGTGTAGGGCTTGATCGGCGGGCAGGTATTCCGTGCCACCGCCGCGGGATCGGCGCAGGCGGCCACCAGCAGGGGCAGCAGCAGGATCACACGCATCAGAACTCTCCTTTCTTGAGCGCGGCGGCAGTCTCCGCCGGTGTTGAGAGGGCCTCGACATCGGCCGCGATCTCGGCGCGGAGCGTCGCGTCCTCCGCCTCGATGTCGGCGGCATGCTGCTGAGCGCGGCCCTCGCGGCGGGACTGCCACCGCTCGATGGCGCGCTCGGCGACGTCCGCGAGGCCGAGAAGCCTCAGCCCCGCGGAGACCAGGGTGAGCCAGCCCGGCATGTCAGCTCGCCGGCGCCGCGGCGCCGCTCGTCGTGCCGGTGGTCGCCGAGGCGGTCTCGGCCTGGAGCTCCGCCACCGCCGCCTCGATGGCGCCGTTGACGGCATTGGTCACCACCGGCAGGCCCTGGGACTGGAGCGTGGCGACGACGGCGGCGAAGGCGGCGTCGCGCTTGGCGCTGGCATTGCCGCCGCTCGCCTCGGCGGCGGCGACAGCGCTCCTGGCGGCCGCCACCAGCACCGGCCCGCCGTTCTGGGCGATGCTGTGGGCGAGGCTGGAGAAGAAGGCGGCGACGACCGCCTCCGCATCGGAGAAAAATCCCTCGACCTTGGTGAGGGCGCGCTGGAAGACGTTCATGGGGTCACTCCTTCTGTTGCGTGGGATCAGGTGGATTCCGGGATGAGGCAGCCGGCGAGGCCGGCGACGGCGATCCCGGCATCGACGACGTGCTGCCAGAGGCCGGGATCGACGACGACATGCGCGCCGGCGAGCAGGCCGGCCAGCGCGGCCCAGGTACTGGCCTCGCCGAGACGCAGGACGAGATAGCGAAGAGCTGCCATGGAAGAGTCTCCTTGGGGATGTGAAGGCGAGTGGCCGCGGGATGCGGCTCAGGCGTAGGCGCGCTGCAGCCAGCCGGCGAGAACACGCTCGGATGCCGGCCGGCGGGCAGCGATCAGGCGATAGTGGCCGGCAGCCTCGCTGCGGAGCGCCGCCAGCAGCGCCGCGGTGTCGGCGGCGGCGACCGCCGCGCGCGTCGCCGGGCCGAGCACGCCGTCCTCGGCAGTCATACAGCCGGCGGCGCGCAGCCCGCGCTGCAGCAGCCGATGAACGCTCTCGGCGCCGATGTTGACGCCGATATCGAGGAGCTTCGCGGCGATC
>DATKPX010000198.1:0-4681 GCA_035523855.1 Allostellaceae bacterium | reverse complement strand
GGTGGAGATGTCCGGCAAGGGCGGGCTCGGCATCGAGCTCGACCTCGACAAGGTGCCGGTGCGCGAGACCCACATGACGCCCTACGAGATCATGCTCTCCGAGAGCCAGGAGCGCATGCTGATGGTGCTGAAGCCCGGCGGCGAGGCGCTGGCGCGGCGCATCTTCGAGAAGTGGGAGCTCGATTTCGCCGTCATCGGCAAGGTGACGGAGACCGGCAATCTCGTCCTGCGCATGCGGGGCGAGACCGTCGCCGACATGCCGGTCGGCCCGCTGGTGACCGAGGCGCCGGTCTATGACCGGCCCTGGACGCCGACGCCGAAGCGGCCGGAGATCGAGCCTGCCGAGGTGCCGGCGCCCGCCGACCTCATGGGCGCGCTGAAGACGCTGCTCGGCACGCCGGACCTCTGCTCGAAGCGCTGGATCTGGCAGCAGTACGACCACCTCGTCATGGGCATGACGGCGCAGCGGCCGGGCGGCGACGCCGCCGTCGTGCGGCTCCACGGCAGCAGCAAGGCGCTCGCCATGGTCGTCGACTGCACGCCGCGCTACTGCATGGCGGATCCCGAGCGCGGCGGCGCCCAGGCGGTGGCGGAGACCTGGCGCAATCTTACCGCGGTCGGCGCCACGCCGATCGCCATCACCGACAACATGAATTTCGGCAATCCCGAGCGGCCGGAGATCATGGGGCAGTTCGCCGGCGCCGTCGAAGGCATGCGCGCCGCCTGCCTCGCCCTCGACTATCCCGTCGTCTCCGGCAACGTCTCGCTCTATAACGAGACCAACGGCAGCGGCATCCTGCCGACCCCGGTGGTGGGCGGCGTCGGCCTGCTCGCGGATGTCGCCAAGACCATGTCGCTCGCCCTGAAGCGTGCCGGCGAGACGCTGATCCTGATCGGCGAGACCCGGGGGCATCTCGGCAGCTCCTGTTATCTCCGCGAGATCCACGGCCGCGAGGAGGGCGCGCCGCCGCCGGTCGATCTCGCCGCCGAGCGCCGCAACGGCGATTTCGTGCGCGGCGAGATCCTGGCCGGCGCCGTCAGCGCCTGCCACGACCTCTCCGACGGCGGGCTGCTGGTGGCGGTGGCGGACATGGCGATGGCGGGCGGCATCGGGGCCACCTTGACCCTGCCCCCGGGCCTCCCCGCCCATGCCGCCGCCTTCGGCGAGGATCAGGGCCGCTATCTCCTTGCAACCGCTGATCCCCAGGGGGTGCTGGCGCGGGCCAAGGCGGCGGGGGTGCCGGCGTTAAGCATAGGAGCCACCGGGGGCGACGCGTTGACAGTCACCGGCGCCGGTGCCATATCGACAGGCGAGCTCAAGCGGATCCACGAGGCGTGGCTGCCCGGCTACATGGCGGCCCCGTGAGACTTCCTTAACCGGGCGGGGCAGGCACTTGCCGATCGACGCGGGAACCATCGAGCAGCTCATCAAGGAAGGGCTGCCGGACGCCACGGTCACCATCGAGGACCTGCGCGGCGACGGCGACCACTACGCCGCCCATGTCGTCTCCGCCGCCTTCAAGGGCAAGACCCGCGTGCAGCAGCACCAGATGGTCTACCAGGCACTGCGCGGCCGGATGGGCAACGAGCTGCACGCGCTCGCGCTCCAGACCAGCCTGCCCGAGAGCTGACCGCTTCCCTTCTTACCAGCCGAGGTTCCGACCCATGACCGATCCCGTCGTCTCCGACCGCATCAAGCAGGACATCACCGACAACTCCGTCGTCCTCTACATGAAGGGCACGCCGGTCTTCCCGCAATGCGGCTTCTCCGCCGCGGTGGTGCAGATCCTCACCCACATGGGCGTGAAGTTCAAAGGCATCGACGTGCTGGCGGACCCGGCGCTGCGCCAGGGCGTCAAGGACTACTCGAGCTGGCCGACGATTCCGCAGCTCTACGTGAAGGGCGAGTTCGTCGGCGGCTGCGACATCGTGCGCGAGATGTTCGAGACCGGCGAGTTGCGCGAGCTGCTCTCGACCCGCGGCATCGATACCCGCGCCGCCTGAGCGGCAGTCTCTCTATCGAGAACCGCCTTATCTTCAGTGAGAAGGAAACGGCCGGCGCTTGCGCCGGCCGTCTCGTCTTGCCGCGATCGACTCAGTCGGCGTAGTTCAGGACCTGCGCGCTGTCGAAGGGCTGCTGCCCGATGTTGCTGGCGACAGCGGCGGCGAAGGCGAAAGCCAGCAGGCAGATGGCGATGGTCGCGGTCGCCAAGATGCGCGCGGCCATATCATCCGGCCGGTGGACGAGCTCATGCTCGCGAACGACGACATCATGCATGCTCATGGTGATCTCCCCGGGGATCGGAATGGTTGCATCGATCCCGCTTCGGTAGAGGAGAATGGGCGCACGCGGTCCGCGCCGCTGTGATGCCCGTCACATTCGCTGTGTCATCGATGGCGCCAGGCGTCCGCCTCAGTGCCAAGCGCCGATGATCGCCCCCATAACCATCAGGGACAGCAGCAGAAAGCCGTTGTTGATCAGGAAGAGCCGGAGCGGGCGCCCTTCGTAGAGCACGGCCGCCAGAGTCGGGCCGGCGATGAAGCCGAGCCAGCACAAGAAGCCGACTTCGGCGCCGAGCACCACGCTGCCGGCCTCGGTGTAGTAGACCGCCTGCATCAGGACGAACGCCGTCAGCAGCGATCCCGCGAGATCGGCCAGCATCGCCTTCGGCATCGCCGCCTTCATCTGCGCGGGAGAAACGCCTGCGGCCGCCATCCAATGGCCGCCATAGGCCACCGGCGAGTACCAGAGACTGCCGATCGCCATCTTCGCGATGGCGGCGATGACGAGCGCCCAGAGATTGATTGGAATCGCCTGCATGCATTCCCCCTGCTCTCAATGTGCCGCGATCAGACCGAGCCCTTCCTCTCGATCACCAGGATGCGCGCCTCGCCGACGGGATGCGCGACGTGCTCGTCGCCGACATCGGCGATGAACATGTCCGCGGGTCCGAGACGGACGCTCCTCTCGCTGCCGCCCTCGCGGTATTTCATCTCGACGGCGCCGTCCAGCACCACGAAGACCTCGGCGCCGTCGTTGACGTGCCACTTGTAGGGCTGGTCCGTCCAGTGCAGACGGACGGTGGCGCCGTCGATCTCCGCGAGATCGCGCGCGCCCCAGGCGCGCTCGGCCCTGAACAGTCGCGCATCCTTCACGATGATCGGCATTGTTCCCTCCTCACCCGCCGATCTCGAAGGCAGCCATGCTGAGGCTGCCGAGCGTGAATCCCGCGTGGATGCGCGTGCCGCGCGCACCCTGCCCCGCCGCGCCGAGAGCGACGAAGAGCGGCAAGAAGTGGTCCTCGGTCGGATGCGCCTGGCGCGCGTGCGGCGCGGTCTTCTCCCAGGCGATCAGCGCCTCGCTGTCGCCCGCGGCGAGCGCCGCCGCCAGCCAGTCGTCGAACTCCCGCGCCCAGCCCGGCGTGGTGCCGCCGCGCCAGTCGACGGCGCGGAGATTGTGGACGGCACCGCCGCTCGCCAGCAGCAGCACGCCCTCGCGGCGGAGCGGCGCCAGCGCCTCTCCCAACCGGTAATGCCAGGCGGCGTCGCTCCGCGGCTGGATCGCGAGCTGCGTCGCCGGGAGGTCGGCGTTCGCGTACATCGAGCGCAGCGGAACCCAGGCGCCGTGGTCGAGCCCACGCTCGGGATCGCGGGCGGTCTCGATGCCGGCGGCGGCGAGCATCGCCGCGGCGCGCTCGGCGAGAGCGGGCGCGCCGGGCGCCGGATAGCGGATCTCGTAGAGCGGCGCCGGGAAGCCGTAGAAGTCGTGGATGGTCTCCGGCCGCGCGGCGAGGCTCACCGCCGGCACGGTGGTCATCCAGTGGGCGGAGACGCAGAGCACCGCATTGGGCCGCGGCAGCTTGCGGCCGAGCTCCTCCCAGAAGGCGCCGGTGGCGCCGGGATCGAGCGCGAGGGCCGGCGAGCCGTGCGAGACGAAATAGCTCGGCAGCATCGCGTTCACGACTTCGCCTCCGCGCGCACGCGGATCCGCTTCGGCGGCACGATCAGGACGCGGTCGACGCGGCGACCGTCCATGTCCACCACCTCGAAGCGGAAGCCCTCGATCACCGTGTGATCGGCGACGGCGGGGATGCGGTTCATCTGCGCCATCAGGAAGCCGCCGAGCGTATGGAAATCGCCGGACTCCTCGCCCGGCAATGCCACGAGGCCGGTCAGGTCCTTCACCTGGTCGATCGGCACCATGCCGTCCACCAGCCAGGAGCCGTCCTCGCGCTTGACGACCGGCGCATCGGCGGCGGCGCCGAGCTGGGTGATGTCACCGACCAGGGATTGCAGGATGTCCTGCAAAGTGACGACGCCCTCGAAGGCGCCGTACTCGTCCACCACCAGCGCCATCGGCTCGCCGGATTTCTTGAAGATCTCCAGCGCGCGGAGCGCCGTCACCGTGTTCGGGATGTAGAGCGGGCGCCGCATCGCCGCGCGGATGTCGAAGGGCTTGTCCGACAGCACCTGCGCCAGCAGGTCCTTGCCCTGGACGATGCCGACCACCTGCTCCGGGCTGCCATCGCCGACGGGGAAGCGCGAATAGGCGGAGGTCGCCACCTTGCGCCGCTGCTCCTCGACGCTGCCGGCGAGATCGAGCCAGTCCACCTGGGTGCGCGGCGTCATCACCGCGCCCATGCGGCGATCGCCAAGGCGGAAGGCCATCTGCACGATCGCG
>DATKPX010000197.1:0-20793 GCA_035523855.1 Allostellaceae bacterium | reverse complement strand
TTTTGTCATTCCAACTCCCCTCTGCCAAGCGGGATTGCATCCCGAGCGGGATGATCTCGCGCTTTTGAGGGCCCCCGAGGTCAGTCGGGGACGCGGTCGAGCCGCGCCTGGATCAGGGCACCTCGACGAGCTCGAAGACGTCGGGATCGGTGCTGGTGAAGAGGAGCACGTTCCCCTCCGGCGTCTTCTCGTAGACCCGCTTCTCCGCGCCCTCGGTCACCAGCGCCGGGCGGCCGGGGCTCTTGAGAAAGGCCTCCATGTCCTCGCGGCTCTCCCAGGTGGCGATGCTGTAGCCCTTGAGGGGATCCCTGGCGGAGAAATAGATCTCGCGCGAGATGAAGCCCTTGGCCTTGCGGGCGAGCTCGGTGTTTTTCTTCAGCAGCCGGATCGCGCGCTCGCGCTCGGCCGGATTGACGATGTGCAGGTTGATCATGGTGACCATGGCAACTCTCTCCGTCGATGGGCTCAGGCGGCGGCGCGCAGCCGGAGCGCGCGCGGCACCACCTCGCGGATGAAGGCGGCGATCACCTCGGCGACGTCCTGGCCGGGGGCGGCGTGCGGCCGCACCGTGAGGTGGGTGATCCGCGGTCCCCAGCCGCGGGCGAGCTGCTCCGCGCAGCGCTCGGCATTGCCGGCGAGCACCATGGATTCCACCACCTCGCGCGGCATCAGCGCCGCGGCGGCAGCGGTCTGCGACTTGCCCTTGTCCGGGCTCTTGGCGATCTCGGTGAAGGCGTCGGGCAGGGTGATGCCGATCGCCTCCAGATAGTCCCAGTGCGGATATTGCGCCAGCACGCGGGATGCCACGCGCTTGCTCATGACCTTGTAGGCGGCCTCGTCGTCATCGGCGATGCAGGCTTCGACGCGCAGGCCGATGTCGAGCGTATCCATCGAGCGGCCGGCCTTGGCCATGCCCTCGTCGAGCTGCTTCACGTAGAAATCGAACGCGCTGGGATTGAGCGTGTTGGCGATCAGCACGCCGTCGGCGATCTGGCCCGCGAGCTTCGCGATCTGCGCGCCGTGGGTGGCGAAATAGATGGGAATGCGCGGCTGCACCGGCTTGATCGCGAGCCGCGCGCCTGACAGCGAGATCACCTTGCCCTGGGCGATCACGTCCTCGCCGCCGAGCAGCCGGCGGATCATCTCGACCGCCTCGCGCATCGCCGCCACCGGCAATTTGCGCTCGATGCCGAGCTCCGGCAGGCCCTGGCCGCCGATGCCGAGGCCGAGCACGGCGCGGCCGCCGGTCAGCTCGTCGAGGGTGGCGACCGAGCTCGCGAGCATCGAGGGATGGCGCGAATAGGGATCGGCGACGCCCGGCCCGAGCATGATCTTCCGCGTCTTGCCGGCGATCGCGGCGAGACCGATGAAGCACTCGGTCGCGAAGCGCAGATCGGTGTACCAGAGGCAGCGATAGCCGAGATCCTCGCTCAGCCGGCCGAGCTCCGCCAGCTTGGTCAGCGGATACTCGGCGTTGAGGAGGACGCTGAGGGCGAGCGGCCGCACCGACAGCACGTCTGGCTCCCGGGCGTTCAATCGTCGCCTTTCTTCGGCGCCATCTCCGGGGCGCCGCCGATCACCCAGTCCTCCTTGGCGACATTCTCGAAGATCACGTGGACGCCGGAGCGGGTCGAGCCGCCGATACGGACGAGGGCATCGGTGATGGCCTCGGCAATGGCACGCTTCTTCTCTACCGATCGACCCTGATAGAAGGCGACCCGAACTACCGGCATGCGAAATCCTTTCCCTGACTGGAGCGCGTCGAGGGTAGCGGCCGGCATTGGCGCCGCAACAATAGTTTTGCTAGGCCCGCAGGCCCAAGACGGGCTTTTGCCGCTGGTGCTCAGTGCCGGTGGCAGGAGACCCAATGACCGGGCTTCAGCTCGCGGAGATCAGGCGCCTCCGCGCGGCAGCGCTCTGTCGCGTAGGGACAGCGCGTGTGGAAATGGCAGCCGGCCGGTGGGCTGATCGGGCTCGGCACGTCGCCGGAGAGCACGGCGCGCGTCATGCGCCGCGCCTTGGGATCGGGGATCGGCACCGCCGCGAGCAGCGCCTCCGTATAGGGATGCAGCGGCTCGCCGAAGAGCGAGCGTTTGTCGGCGAGCTCGACGATGCGGCCGAGATACATGACCGCGACGCGGTGCGCGATGTGCTGCACCACCGCGAGGTCATGCGCGATGAAGAGATAGGCGAGGCCGTACTCCTCCTGCACGTCCATCAGCAGGTTGATCACCTGCGCCTGGATCGAGACGTCGAGGGCGGAGACCGGCTCGTCGCCGACGATGAGCTTCGGCTGCACCGCGAGCGCGCGGGCGATGCCGATGCGCTGGCGCTGGCCGCCGGAGAAGGCGTGCGGGAATTCCGCCATCTGGTCGGGGCGCAGGCCGACGCGGCGGAAGAGCGCGGCGACGCGATCGATCCGCTCGCTGCCCGCGCCGATGCCATGCACCGCCAGCGCCTCGGCGACGATCTGCCCGGCGGACATGCGTGGATTGAGCGAGGAGAAGGGATCCTGGAAGATCATCTGCATCTCGCGCCGGAGCGGACGCAGTGCGGAGCGGCCGAGGCGGGTGATGTCGCGGCCTTCGAGCTTGATCGTGCCGCTGGTGGGCTCGATCAGCTTCAGCACCGTCTTGCCGGCGGTCGACTTGCCGCAGCCGCTCTCGCCGACGAGGCCCAAGGTCTCGCCGCGCTGGAGATCGAAGGAGATGCCGTCGACCGCGTGCACCTTGGGCGCCAGTCGCGAGGCGAGGCCGCCGCGGATCGGGAAATATTTGCGGAGGTCGCGCACCTCCAGCACGGGCACGCTCATGCGGCGGCGCTCGCCACGCGGTCGGAATGCCAGCAGGTCGCGAAATGGCCGGGCGATTTCTCCTCGAGCGGCGGATACTGGCGGCGGCAGATGTCGCTCGCGAAGGGACAGCGCGGCGAGAAGCTGCATCCCGGCGGCAGGTCGTTGAGCGGCGGCACGGTGCCCTCGATCTCCGCCAGCCGATGCCGGCCGGCATCCGCGGTGACCGAGAGATCGAGGCGTGGGATCGAGCGCAGCAGCCCCTGGGTATAGGGGTGCAGCGGGGTCGCGAAGAGCGCCTCCACCGGCGCCTCCTCCACCTTGCGGCCGGCATACATGACGACGACGCGGTCGGCGTTCTCGGCGATGACGCCCATGTCGTGGGTGATGAGGATGATCGCGGTGCCGAGCCGCTCCTGCAGCTCCGCCATCAGCGCCAGGATCTGCGCCTGGATGGTGACGTCGAGCGCCGTCGTCGGCTCGTCGGCGAGGAGGACGCGGGGATTGCAGGAGAGCGCCATGGCGATCATCACGCGCTGCCGCATGCCGCCGGAGATCTGGTGCGGAAACTCGTCGAGGCGCCGCTCGGGCTCGGAGATGTGCACCATGCGCAGCATCTCGACGGTGCGCTCGAGCGCAGTGCGGTGGCTGACCCGCTGATGCAGTGCGATCGCCTCGCTGATCTGCCGTCCGATGGTGACCACGGGATTGAGCGAGGTCATCGGCTCCTGGAAGATCATCGAGATCGCGTTGCCGCGGATCCCGCGCATCTCGGCGTCGCTGAGCGTCAGCAGCTCGCGGCCCTCCAGGCGGATCGAGCCGCCGACGATCCGGCCTGGCGGATCCGGGATCAAGCGCAGGATCGAGAGCGCGGTCATGCTCTTGCCGCAGCCGCTCTCGCCGACGACTCCCAGCGTCTCGCCGGCGTTGAGCGTGCAGGAGAAGCCATCGACGGCGCGCAGCGCGCCGCCGCGCAGCAGGAAATGCGTCTGCAGGTCCGCGATCTCCAGCACCGGCCGCGCCGCAGTGGGGCGCTGCTCCGCCCGCCCGCCGGGCTCTGCCGTCTCCGCCGCGGTCATCGGATGATCAATGACATGAGGGATCGCGAAAAATGCCGTTGCCGCCGCGCCGACCGTATCATCGCCGTCGACGCGAGGTCCATCGGAAGCGATGCCGAAAGCGCGGCTTGGGCAATCCCCGTCGGGAAAACTATCATTGAAGCACCGCACCCCGCGACCTACGGTGATGCCGAGGGCAGGCGGATCGCGCGTCACTATGACAGAGCACCAAGGGGCACTCGCCTTCGGCATCCCCTGAGTGATCTGCGGGGAGGCGAGGACTATGCTTACGAGAAGAACTCTTCTGCGCGGCGCGACGGCGGGAGCGGCGGCCGGATTGCTGATGCCGCGCGCGGGTTTCGGGCAGGCGGCGCCGGCGGCGATCAAGCCCGGCGGCACGCTCCGGACGGCGATCTACGCCGACCCGCTCTCCTTCGATCCCCACATCACCGGCAACCTGCAGGGCCGCGCCGCCACGCGCGCGATCCACGACACGCTGTTCCGGGTCGATGCGCAGGGCCGGATCGCGCCGGGCCTGGTGGAATCCTGGCAGCATCCGGACGAGAAGACTTTCGTCCTGAAGCTCCGCGCCAATCTCAAATTCCACGACGGCACCCCGCTCGACGCGGCTGCGGTCAAGTACAACATCGACCGCATCCGCGATCCCAAGGTGATTGCCAGCGGCGGCATCCGCCAGGGCGAGATCACCACTCTCGACACCGTCGAGGTGGTCGATGCGCGGACGGTGAAGCTCAACCTGAAATCGCCCTTCGCCGCTTTCCTCTTCCCGTTCACCGACGTCACCGGCTCGATCGGCTCGCCGGCGGTGATGGAGAAGTACGGCGTCGACTACGGCCTGCACGCGTCGGGCGCCGGGCCGTTCAAGCTCGTCGAGTACGCCAAGGACAACCGCACCGTGCTGGAGCGCAATCCCGACTACTGGGACAGCGGCAAGCCGCATCTCGAGCGCGTCGTGCTGCGGCCGATACCCATCGACAGCACGCGGCTTGCCGAGCTCCGCGCCGGCGGCGTCGACATTGCCGAGGCGCTGCCGCTGCAGGACATCGCGCGGCTGCGCGCGGCGAAGGAGATCGTGGTCTCGGAGAAGGTGGGCTATCGCTGGGAATATTTCGGCTTCAATCTCGCCGACGCCTATCCCGGCAAGAGCAAGAAGTTCCGCCAGGCTTTCCAGTGGGCGATCGACCGCGAGGCGCTGCACCAGGTCGCCTATTTCGGCACGGGATCGATCGGCTACGACGGCATCATGCCGGGAAGCCCGTTCCATGATCCGAACTACAAGCCCTTCACCCACGATCTCGACAAGGCGAAGCGGCTCATCGACGAGTCCGGCCTCTCGGCGCCGATCGTGCTGCAGGCGCCGCTGCAGCCCGATCCGGTGAAGCAGCGGGCGGGGCAAGTGTTCCAGGCGAACGCCGCCGATCTCGGCGTCCAGGTCGAGATCGAGCAGGTGGATTCCGCCGGCTACCGCAGCGCCCTCAACACCGGCAAGCTGCCGGTGGACCTCTTCGGCTGGTGGGGTTACCGGCCGGATCCCGACCAGTATCTCGGCATCCTCCTGCAATCCTCCGGCTCCTACGCGAAGTACAATTCCTACGCCGATCCCAAGATGGACGAGCTGATCACCGCCGAGCGCGCGGCCCGCTCGGAAGAGGAGCGCTACAAGGTGTTCCGGGCGATCTCCGACCTCATGAACGAGGATGCGGCCTACGTGCCCTGGCACTACGGCTCGGACTTCAAGGGCCTGAGCCCCAAGGTGAAAGGCTTCGTCCACGCCCAGGACGCCATCATCGCCTTCCAGGACATCTATCTGGAAGGGTGACGCCCGCCTAGTATCATGTGCTGATGGGGCGCTATCTCGTTCATCGCCTGCTCGCCGCCGTGCCGGTGCTGCTGCTCACCAGCATCATCGTCTTCCTGCTGATGCGCCTGCTGCCGGGCGATCCCGTGCTGATGATCATCGGCCAGTCGCAGGCCGACGTCAGCGCCGAAGCGATCGAGCGGATGCGGCAGGAATACGGCCTCAATCATCCGCTCTACGCGCAGTATCTCGCCTGGCTCTGGAAGCTGCTCTCGGGCGATCTCGGGCGCTCCATCATCAGTCATCAGCCGGCGCTCGATGTCCTGCTGCCGCGCATCCTGCCGACGGCGCAGATCAGCCTCACCGCGTGGCTGCTGGCGATGCTGATCAGCCTGCCGGTCGGCATCGTCAGCGCGGCGGAGCAGGGGTCCTGGAAGGACTGGCTCGGCACCATCGGCTCGCTGGTGGGCGCGGCGATGCCCTACTTCCTCACCGGCGGCGTGCTGATCTATTTCGTCGCCATGCGGCTCCGCTGGCTGCCGGCCTCGGGCTATGTCTCGCCCTTTGTCGATCCCTGGCGCAGCGTAGAGACCACCATCCTGCCGGCGCTCACGCTGACGCTCTGGCTCGCCGCGACGATCACCCGGCAGACCCGCGCCAGCTTCATCGACGTGCTGCAGCACGCCTATATCAGGACCGCGCGCGCCAAGGGATTGAGCGAGAGCAAGGTGATCCTCGCCCACGCGCTCAAGAATGCGATGCTGCCGGTGGTGACCGTGCTCGGCATCCAGCTGGGCTCGCTCTTCAGCGGCGCCGTCATCACCGAGACGATCTTCGCGGTGCCCGGCGTCGGCCGGCTGATGGTGGACGGCATCTTGAGTCGCGACTATCCGATGGTGCAGGCGGTGGTGCTGTTCCTGACGCTGGTGGTGGTGCTGGCCAATCTGCTGGTCGACATCACCTACGGCTTCCTCGATCCGCGCGGCCGCAGGGCCTGAGGGTGTATCCGAGCGCCGTCAGCCCCGCTCCGCCGCGCGCGATCGTGCCGCCGCTGCATCGGCGCGTGGCGAAGTCGCTGCGCCAGCTGCTGCGCAACCGTCTCGCCGTGGTCGGGCTGCTGCTGGTGCTGGCGCAGATCATGCTGGCGGTGCTGGCGCCGGTGCTGGCGCCCTACGCGCCGAGCGCCATCGATTACCGCGCGATGCTGCACGGGCCGAGCCCGGCGCATCTCCTCGGCACCGACGATCTCGGCCGCGACATCCTGAGCCGCCTGATCTTTGGCGCCCGCGTCTCCATGGGCGTCAGCGTCGGGGCGGTCTTCACCGCGATCCTCGTCGGCGTGCCGGTCGGGCTCGTTACCGGCTATGTCGGCGGCGCTCTCGACGAGGTGCTGATGCGGCTCCTCGACAGCGTGATGGCGCTGCCGGCGCTGGTGCTGGCGCTCACCATCGCGACGGTGCTGGGCCAGGGGCTGGTCAACGGCACCATCGCCATCGCCGTGGTGCTGGTGCCGATCTTCACGCGCATCGTGCGCGGCCAGGTGCTGTCGGTGAAGCACAACGACTACGTCCAGGCGGCGCACGCCGTGGGCGTGCCCATCCATCTCATCCTCTTCCGCCACATCCTGCCCAACGTGATCAATCCCGTGATCGTGCAGGGCGCGCTGGCGATCGGCTTCGCCATCATCATCGAATCGAGCCTGAGCTTCATCGGCCTCGGCGCCCAGCCGCCGACGCCCACCTGGGGCTCGATGGTGCAGATCGGCTTCCAGTACCTGGAGACCGCGCCCGGTTTCGTGCTGGCGCCGGCGACGATGATCTTTCTGGCCGTGCTCGGCTTCAACATGCTGGGCGATGGGTTGCGCGATCTGCTGGATCCGATGTCGCGCGGAAGGCTCTGAGATCTTAAGCCTTCACCTTCGCTCGCGTCCGCGGCGCGGCCTTCCCCGGCATTTCGAACTGAGTCAGCACCCAGTCCTGAAATGCCTGCACCTCGGGGCCGGCGTTCTGGTCGGAGGTCACGAGGTAGAAACCCTTGGAGGTGCGCACGGTGGCGTCGAGCGGCCGCACCAGCCTGCCCTTCTCCAGGAGATCGTCGGTGAGCAGCGACCAGCCGAGGGCAAGACCCTGGCCCTCGGTCGCCGCCTGCATCAGCAGCGGGTGGCTGTTCATGCGGAGATTGCGGCGACCGTCATAGCCCTGGATGTCCTGCTCGGCGAACCACAGCGTCCAGTCCATCAGGCCGGGCCGGCTGTCGTCGATCGACAGCAGCGTCTCCTGCAGCAGCTGCTCGACGCGGGTAAGGCGCGGACGGCGGCGCAGATACTCCGGGCTGCAGACCGGATAGACCTCGCCCTCGCGGATGAGGGTGGTGCGGAAGCCCGGCCAGTGGCCGAGCCCATAGGCGATGCCGGCATCCACCTGGTCGGCGATGGCGTCGAAGCCGCGGTCGGACGCCACCACATGGACATCGATGTCGGGATGCAGCGCGCGGAAGCGCGGCAGGCGGGGCACCAGCCAGAAGGTCGCCACTGCAAAGGTGGCGCCGAGCTCGAGCCGCATGCTGCGCTTGGCGGTGCGCAGCTCCGCCGATGCCTGGGCGATGTGCTCGAAGGAGCTGGCGACCGCGCGCTGCAGCTGGACGCCGTCCCGCGTCAGCTCCAGTCCGCGATGCAGGCGGTTGAAGAGGGTGAGGCCGAGCTCCCGCTCCAGCGCGCGGACCTGCTGGCTGACGGCGGCCTGCGTCACGTTCAGCTCGCGCGCGGCGATGGTGAAGCTGCGGCAGCGGGCCGCTGCCTCGAACATCAGCAGCGACGACAGCCGCGGCAGGCGCTTCAGGAAGCCGCTCGTCGGCCTGGCCATGATACCCAGTGGTGCCCGCACCCGCGAAATCGCCTGAAAATGTATATTTCATGACAGCGGGAGTCCACTTCCCACAAGACAGCAGCCGGGCAACGGCCCCAGCAAATCTTTCATTGCGGCGGCAGGCGGCGGAGGATTGACTGCCGGCTTGCGTCCTGCCGTTCGAGGAGAAGAAGCGTGCTGAAATTGGGATACAAGGCCTCCGCCGAGCAGTTCGGTCCGCGCGAGCTGCTGGAGTTCGGCTGCCTCGCCGAGGAAGTGGGGTTCGATTCCGTCTTCATCAGCGATCACTTCCAGCCCTGGCGGCACACCGGCGGCCACGCGCCCTCGGCGCTGGCCTGGCTGGGGGCGCTGGGCGCCAGCACCTCGCGCATCGTCATGGGCACCAGCGTGCTGACGCCGACCTTCCGCTATCACCCCTCGATGGTGGCGCAGGTCTTCGGCACGCTGGGATCGATGTTCCCAGAGCGCGTCATCCTCGGCGTCGGCTCCGGCGAATCCCTGAACGAGACGCCGTCGACGGCGATGGAATGGCCGGAGATGAAGGAGCGCTTCGCGCGGCTGCGCGAGGCGGTGGCCCTCATCCGCAAGCTCTGGAGCGAGGACCGCGTCAGCTTCCAGGGCGAATACTACCGCACCAAGGACGCCACCATCTACGACAAGCCGGAGAAGATGGTGCCGATCTACGTCGCCGCCGCCGGCCCGATGGTGGCGAAATTCACCGGCCGCGCCGCCGACGGCTTCATCTGCACCAGCGGCAAGTCGCGCGCGCTCTATACCGAGACGCTGCTGCCCAACGTCGATGCCGGGCTCGAGGCGGCGAAGAAGCCCAGGGACGGCATCGACCGCATGATCGAGATGAAGGTCTCCTTCGACACCGACCTCCAGCGCGCCCGGGAGGACACGAAATACTGGGCGGCGCTCGCCCTCTCGCCGGAAGAGAAGACCGGCGTCGAGGATCCGATAGAGATGGAGAAGCTCGCGGACGCGCTGCCGGTGGAGCGCGCCGCCAGCCGCTGGATCGTCTCCACCGATCCCGAGGAGCAGGTGGAGAAGATCGGCGAGTACGTGGCGATGGGCTTCCGGCACCTGGTCTTCCACGCGCCGGGGCCGGACCAGGCGCGCTTCCTCAGGCTTTACAGCGAGCAGGTGCTGCCCCGGCTGCGGAAACGCTTCGGCTGAGCGGGAAGGGGGGCGCCGTCAGCCCGAGCGTTTGGCGACGGCGCGGCCGGCGGCGGTGAGGCGGCAGACCAGCCAGTCCGGCTTCATGGGATTGTTGAACCATGGCGCCGCCCAGCCCTGATCGATGCAGGCCTGGATGGTGCGCGGGCTCACCCGCTGGCCCTGCTCGTCGAAGAGCGGCAGCTTGCCGCCGGGCTGATTGAGGCCGCGGGCGAGGTAGTCGCGCTGCTGCTGGCTCGGCGGGTGCAGGAGGCGGGTGCCCGGCAGCATGCGCGCATCTTCGAGGCTGGTGGCCTCGGAACGGCGCTTGGTGTCCGGCGTGCCCGCAGACGGCATCGGTTCGCACCGATCATTCAAGGGACGGCAAAGGTACTGAGGATTCCGGCGGCGAACAAGGGCGGGCGTTCGACCGCCTTATCGGTTTACGCCCGACGGTTGCGGCGGCATCTGCGAAGTGGCAGGCTAAGCGCCGGAGACTCCAGGGAATCCCCCAGGGAATACCGATGACCGCGCGCTCCGCGAAACTCTCCGTCCTGTTCGCGAACTTCGGCCATGTGCTGACGCACATGCTGATGCTGCTCTATCCGACCGTGGTGCTGGCGCTGGAAGGGCGCTACGGCCTCACCTACGGCGAGCTGCTGGCGCTCTCCATGCCGGGATATGTGCTCTATGGCGTCGCGGCCTTGCCGGCGGGCTGGCTCAGCGACCGCTGGAGCGCCGAGCACATGATGGTGATCTTCTTCCTCGGCAGCGGCGCCGCCGCGATCCTCACGGGCTTCGCCGACGGACCGGTGGGCCTCGCCGTCGGCCTCACGCTCATCGGCCTCTTCGGCTCGATCTATCATCCCGTGGGCGTCGCGTGGCTGGTGCGCAACGCCGAGAACCGCGGCCGCATGCTCGGCTGGAACGGCATCTTCGGCAGCATCGGCGCCGGCATCGCCTCTTTCGTCGCGGGCTCGCTCAGCGACCTCGCCACCTGGCGCGCCGCCTTCATCGTGCCGGGGATCGTGACGCTGCTGGGCGGCGCCGCGCTGATGCTCTGCGTGCGCGGCCAGCACGTGGTGGCGCTCAAGACCGACCGCAAGCCGGAGCCGGAGCCCGAGCGCGCCGATGTGCGCCGCGCTTTCCTCGTGCTCTCGATCACCATGCTGCTCTCCGGCCTCATCTGGCAGATGCTGACGGTGGCGCTGCCGAAGCTGTTCGATCTCCGCCTGACGGCGCTCACCCATGGCGGCACCATGGGCACCGGCGGCTTCGTCAGCCTGGTCTTCATGGCGAGCGCCACCATGCAGTTTCTCGGCGGCTGGCTCGCGGACCACTTCCCGCTGCGGCGCGTCTACCTCGTCGCCTGGGCGGTGCAGGTGCCGCTGCTGCTGGTGGCGATGCGGATGACCGAGCTGCCGCTGGTCGCCGCGATGATCCTGGTGTTCTCCGTCGACATGATCTCGACGCCGTCGGAGAACGTGCTGCTGGTGCGCTACACCCCCGGGCGCTGGCGCGCGACCGCCTTCGGCGCCAAGTACCTGCTGGCGCTCGGCGTCTCGGCGCTGGGCGTTCCGCTGGTGGGCATGCTCTACGACCGGACCGGCGATTTCGGCGCGCTGTTCCTGATCCTGACCGCGGCTTCCGCGATCATCGCGCTCGCCGCCTTCTTCCTGCCGCGCCAAGGCGTCCGCGTCGCCGCCGCCGCCGCGGTGCCGGCGGAATAGCTCAGACCTTCGCCGCCCGCGTCAGCGCCTGGTCGAGATCGGCGATGATGTCGTCGGCGGTCTCCAGACCGATCGAGAGCCGCACCACATCGGGGCCGGCGCCGGCGAGCGCGCGCTGCTCCTCGGTGAGCTGGCGGTGCGTCGTCGAGGCTGGATGGATGATCAGCGAGCGGGTGTCGCCGATATTGGCGAGGTGGGAGAGCAGCTCCACGCTCTCCACCAGCATGACGCCCGCGTCGTAGCCGCCCTTGACGCCGAAGGTGAAGACGGAGCCGGCGCCCTTCGGCAGGTATTTCTTCGCGAGCGCATAGTACGGGCTCGATTTCAGCCCGGCATAGGAGACCCAGGAGACCGCTGGGTGCCGCTCCAGGAATTCGGCGACCGCCTGGGCGTTCTTCACGTGACGCTCCATGCGCAGCGGCAGCGTCTCGATGCCGGTGATGGTGAGGAAGGCGTTCATCGGCGCCATGGTGGGGCCGAGATCGCGCAGGCCCAGCGCGTGGCCCGCCACCGTGTAGGCAAGATCGCCGAAGGTCTCGTGGAAGCGCAGCCCGTGATAGGCGGGCTCCGGCTCGGTCAGGCTCCTGAACTTGTCGTTCTGCGCCCAGTCGAACTTGCCGGAATCCACCACCACGCCGCCCATCGCCTGGCCGTGGCCGGAGAGGAACTTGGTCGTCGAGTGGATGACGATGTCGGCGCCCCACTCGATCGGGCGATTCAAGTAGGGCGAGGCGAGGGTGTTGTCGACGATGAGGAGGATGCCGGCCTCATGGGCGATCTTCGCCACCGCCTCGATGTCGACCACCACGCCGCCAGGATTGGCGAGGCTCTCGATGAAGATCGCGCGGCATTTCGGCGTCAACGCCTTGCGGAAATTCTCGGGATCCTCGGGATCGACGAAGATGGCGTTCCAGTCGAATTTCTTGAAGCTGCGCCCGAACTGGGTGATCGAGCCGCCATAGAGCTTGCGCGAGGCGAGGAACTCGGCGCCGGGCTCCATGAAGAGGAAGAAGGCGAGGAGCTGCGCCGCGTGGCCGGAGGCGCAGGCGATGGCGCCGCGGCCGCCTTCGAGGCTTGCCACGCGCTCCTCCAGCACCGAGACGGTGGGGTTGGTGAGGCGCGAGTAGATGTAGCCGTAGGTCTGCAGATTGAACAGCGAGGCCGCGTGGTCGACGTCGTCGAAGACGTAGGCCGTGGTCTGATAGATCGGGGTGCTGCGCGCGCCGGTGGTGGGATCGGGCGCGGCGCCGGCGTGGATCGCCAGGGTCTCGAAGCCGGGACGGTTGGGTCTGTCCACCATTGCGCGCTCTCCCTCGATGATGCCATGCACGAGACCGGTGTACGGACGCGTGCGGCCGAGGCCGGTTTCTTAGAGCAAAAGCCGGCGGGTGCCTAGCTTGCGCCGATTTAATGGTGCCGAGCGGCGATTAGCGCATGGCAATCGGCGCCGATAGGGCATAATGGACGCGCTTCGCGCAGCATTGGAATCCACTCATGAGCAGCCGGCGACCTCTCGAACCGGATCGCGCCGTTGCGCGCCGGCCGCGCTCCTGGGGTCGCCGCATCGCGGAGCTTGCCGAGGCGGGCGGCCTCGCGGGAGTCCTGCTGCTGTTCGGCTGCCTGCCGGTGGACTGGGCCTCCGCGCTGGGCGGCCGCATCGGGCGGCTGCTGGGGCCGCGGCTCGGCCTGTCGCGGCGCGCGCTGCGCAACCTGCGGCGCGCCTTTCCCGAGAATGACGAGCGCGAGAACCGGCGCATCCTCTGCGCCATGTGGGACAATCTCGGCCGCGCCTTCGCCGAGTATCCGCATCTCGCCTGGATCTGCGCCGCGGAGTCCGGCCGGGTGGAGATCGTCAACGGCGAGGCCGTCTCCGACCTGATGGCGGATGGCCGGCCCGGCATCGTCTTCGGCGGCCACTTCGCCAACTGGGAAGTCGGGCCCTCGACGATCCATCGGCTGATGGGAGCCTCGCTGCTCTCGGTCTACCGCGCCGCCAACAATCGCTGGACCGATCGCGTGTTCCGCCGCCTGCTGCGGACGCGGCGCACCGTCGCCAAGGGACGCGAGGGTGGGCGCGAGCTGGTGGCGCATCTGAATCACGGCGGCCACATCGCCATGCTGGTGGATCAGAAGCTCAACGACGGCATCGCCGTGCCGTTCTTCGGCCGCGAGGCGATGACGGCGCCGGCGGTGGCGCGGCTGGGTCTGCGCTACGGCTGCCCGATCCTGCCGATCCGGGTCGAGCGCCTCGACGGCGCGCGGTTCCGCTTCACCGTGCTGCCCTCCGTCGAGCTGACCGACACCGGCAACACCACCGCCGACGTGCTGGCGATCATGACCCGGATCAACGGAATGCTGGAGGGCTGGGTGCGCGCGCGGCCGGAGCATTGGCTCTGGCTGCACCGGCGCTGGGCGGACTGATTACGGGCTCTACGCCCGCTTCTGGCGCTTGCTGCTGATGATGCCGGTGTTGACGCCGCTCCAGGCAAGCTCGCCGTGGAGGCGCGAGTACTCGATCTTCGGGCAGCGGTTCATCACCACCTTGAGGCCGGCGGCCTCGGCTCTCCGCGCCGCCTCGTCGTCGCGGACGCCCAATTGCATCCACACCACCTTGGCGCCGATCTTGATCGCGTCGTCGACGATCGGTCCCGCCGCCGCCGAGTTCCGGAACACGTCGACCATGTCGATCTTGTCGGGGATCTCCGTCAGCGAGCTGTAGACTTTCTCGCCGAGGATCGTCTCGCCTGCCGCCTTGGGATTGACGGGGATGACGCGGAAGCCTTTCTCCTGGAGATATTTCATCGCGAAATAGCTCGGCCGATTCCAGTGCGGGGAGGCGCCCACCATGGCGATGACGCGCACGCTGCGCAGGATCTCGCGGAGGTAGGGGTCGTCATAGCGGTCGTGATTCATGGAGCGGGGGCTCAGCGGCCTTCCCAGTGCGGCGGGCGCTTCGCGAGGAAGGCGTCGATGCCTTCCTCGGCGTCGCGCGCCAGCATGTTGCGGGTCATCACCTCGCTCGCATAGGCATAGGCCTCGGCGAGGCCGAGCTCGGCCTGGCGGCAGAAGGCTTCCTTGCCGATCTTGAGGGTGAGGGGCGATTTGCCGGCGATCTGCCGGGCGAGCGCTTCGACCGCGGCATCGAGCTCCGCCTCCGGCACCACGCGGTTGACGAGGCCGGCCTCGCGGGCGCGCTCGGCGGAGATGAGATCGCCGGTGAGCAGCATCTCCATCGCCTGCTTGCGGCCGACGGCGCGCGTGAGCGCCACCATCGGCGTCGAGCAGAAGAGGCCGATGTTGACGCCGGGCGTGGCGAAGCGCGCGGTCTCCGATGCCACCGCGAGATCGCAGGTGGCGACGAGCTGGCAGCCGGCGGCGGTGGCGATGCCGTGGACGCGGGCGATCACCGGCTTCGGCAGGCGGGTGATGGCGAGCATGAGGTCGGAGCACGCCTTGAAGGTGCGCTCGTAATGCTGGCGGCCGGGATTGGCGCGCATCTCCCGGAGATCGTGGCCGGCGCAGAAGCCGGGGCCCGCGGCCGCGATCACCACCACCTTGACCGCGGCGTCCCGGGCGATGGCGTCGACATGGATCTGCAGCGCCGCGATCAGCTCCAGCGAGAGGGCGTTGCGCTGCGCCGGCCGGTTGAGGGTGAGGCGCGCGATGCCGCCATCGTCATGGCGGAGCAGAACCGGCTCCGCCGATGTCCCCGCTGCTGCCTTGACGCTCACCTCGACCTCCTCTGCTGCCTCTCCGCATATGGCGGCCGGCGGCGCCCATCTCAACCCTTTCGGCCGCGCCGTTCAAGCATGGCCTGACGCGTCCGCCTTGGGCATGATTGGCGGGACCACGCGGAGGAGCGGATGTCGCGCATCACCATCGACGAGTTCAAGGCAGTCATGCAGGAGAGCCTGCCCTTCGCCGTCATGATGGGCGCCGAGGTGGTGGAGCTCACCGAGGGCAAGTCGGTGTTCCGCTTGCCTTACCGCGCCGACTGGCTCAGGCCCGGCGGCACCATCAGCGGGCCGATGCTGATGGGCCTCGCCGACCTTGCCATGTATGCGGTGGTGATGTCGGCGGTGGGGCGTATCGAGCTTGCGGTCACCACCAACCTCAACATCAATTTTCTCCGCAAGCCGGCGCCGGTCGACGTCATCGCCGAGGCCCGCATGCTGAAGCTGGGGAAGCGCCTGGCGGTGGGCGAGGTGCAGCTCTTCAGCGAGGGCGATCCCGATATGGTCGCCCATGTCACCGCCACCTATTCGATCCCGCCGCAATAAAGGGGTGGATGTCCTACCTCCCGCGCCGGGGCTTTGAAAGATTCGCTCTGATCCACTCCGCGAATGAGGCTTCGTCCATCTCGCCGGAGGCCAGCGCCAGCATGGCCAGCACGCTCTCCTCATCGGTGCTTGTCAGGCGATAGCCGTTGCGCATCAGAAACGTCTCCATGACGCCATAAGCCGTGCGCTTGTTTCCATCGATGAACGGGTGGTTTTTCGCAATGCCAAAGGCATAGGCACCGGCCAGCGTTGCCGCATCGGGCTCGCCATAGGCCGCGAGGTTGCGCGGCCGGGCCAGCGCCGATTCCAGCAATCCTTTGTCGCGCACGCCGGTGGCGCCGCCATACTGCGCCAGTTGATCGTCATGAATGACCAAGACAAGGGCTGGCTCAAGCCAGACCCAATTCATTTGTCGGCGAGTGCCTTGAAGACATTGCGCCGCCGCTTTGCCACGCCTCGATAAGCTTCGAGCTGGCGCTCGAATTCGGGGTTATGGGCCGTGAGCCGAAAGCCGTCCGGCGCCTCGGTCAGGTAGATCGTCTCGCCAGCGTCGACATTGAGGCGCTGCAGGGCTTCTTTCGGCAGGATGACGCCCTTGGAACTGCCCACCGCCCTTACTTTGAGTGCGTACATCGCGCGTCCTCTCGGCCGGATTAGAATAGAAATTATAATATTGGCGGCCGTTCCAGGTGTCAAATCGCCGATGAATGCGGTATTATAATACCGCATTCTCTATACAATTGATTTTGCTAACTTAACAGCGCTTGACCGGCACCGCTTAATGGGCATACTGCGCGGCTTCCAGCGGAATGAGCGTGGCGCCATGAAGACCTTTACCCTGAAGCCGGCGGACATCGACAAGAAGTGGCTGGTGATCGACGCCGACGGGCTGGTGCTCGGGCGGCTCGCGACCCTGGTCGCCGACCGGCTGCGCGGCAAGCACAAGCCGACCTATACGCCGAACATGGATTGCGGCGACCACGTCATCGTCATCAATGCCGAGAAGGTGCAGCTCACCGGCAACAAGGCCAAGGACAGCATCTTCTACTGGTACACGGGCTATCCCGGCGGCATCAAAGGCCGCAGCAAGGGCGCGACCCTCGCCGGCAAGCATCCGGAGCGGGTGATCATGAAGGCGGTGGAGCGGATGGTGCCGCGCGGGCCCCTGGGCCGGCGCGTCATGGAGCATCTGCGCGTCTATGCGGGCCCCAGCCATCCGCACGTGGCG
This sequence comes from Allostellaceae bacterium, assembly GCA_035523855.1. Taxonomy (GTDB): domain Bacteria; phylum Pseudomonadota; class Alphaproteobacteria; order ATCC43930; family CGMCC-115725; genus DASZHJ01. The sequence continues at coordinate 3,865 of DATKPX010000197.1, read as the reverse complement.
CAGAATCCGCAGGCGCTGGACGTCGCCGCGATGAACCGCAAGAACAAGAGGGCTTGATCCATGGCCGATCTGCAGCAGTCTCTCGGCACTCTCCGCCAGGCGCTCTCCGAGGCGAAGCCGGCGCAGCAGCCGGGCGCCGCGCCCGCCGAGGAGGCGAAGCCGAAGCTCGACGCCCAGGGCCGCGCCTATGCCACCGGCAAGCGCAAGAACGCCGTCGCCCGCGTCTGGCTGAAGCCCGGCTCCGGCAAGATCACCATCAACGACCGCGACAGCCCCGTCTATTTCGCGCGGCCGGTGCTGCGCATGATGATCAACCAGCCCTTCGCGGTGACCAACCGCGTCGGCCAGTACGACATCGTCTGCACCGTCGTCGGCGGCGGGCTCTCCGGCCAGGCCGGCGCGCTGCGCCATGGCATCAGCAAGGCGCTGACCTACTACGAGCCGGGCCTCAGGCCGGCGCTGAAGCAGAACGGCTTCCTCACCCGCGACAGCCGCGTGGTCGAGCGCAAGAAGTACGGCCGCGCCAAGGCGCGACGTAGCTTCCAGTTCTCGAAGCGCTAAACCGCAACGCTTTCCCATGCTAATGAAGGGGCGTCCTGCGGGGCGCCCCTTCGCTTTTTTTGGGCCATCGGTCTTCAGGAGATCGTCACATGTCCGTCGCAAGCGACTATCGGGTTCGGATCGCCATCCTCGGTGCCAGCGGCTACACGGGCGCGGAGCTGCTGCGCCTCTTGGCCGAGCATCCCCACGCGGAGATCGTGGCGCTCACCGCCGACCGCCAGGCCGGCAAGTCGATCGGCACGGTCTTCCCGCATCTCGCCATCCGCAAGCTGCCGAGGCTCACGACGATCGACGAGGTCGACTGGTCGAAGGTGGATCTCGTCTTCTGCTGCCTGCCGCATGCGACGACCCAGGAGGTGGTGAAGAAGCTTCCGACCCATCTCAAGGTGGTCGATCTCTCCGCCGATTTCCGCCTGATGGACCCCAAGGTCTACGCCCAGTGGTACGGCCACGAGCATCATGCGGTGGAGCTGCAGAAGGAGGCGGTCTACGGCCTCACCGAGATCTGGCGCTCGGCGATCGCCAATGCGCGGCTCATCGCGGTGCCCGGCTGCTATCCGACCGGCGCGCAGCTGCCGCTGGTGAAGCAGGCGGTGATCGATGCCGACGACATCGTGATCGACGCCAAGTCCGGCGTCACTGGCGCCGGCCGCAGCCCCAAGGAGACCAGCCTCTTCGCCGAGGTGTCCGAGGGCATCAACGCCTATGGCGTGGCGAGCCACCGCCACATGCCCGAGATCGAGCAGGGCCTGAGCGCCGCCGCCGGAAGGCCCATCAATGTGAGCTTCACGCCGCACCTGATGCCGATGAACCGCGGCATCCTCTCGACCATCTACGTGCGCTACGCCAGGGGCGCGACGCTCGGCGATCTGCGCAAGGTGCTGGAGCAGGCCTACGAGGACGAGCCCTTCGTCCATGTGCTGCCCGAGGGCTCGCTGCCCTCGACCCATCACGTGCGCGGCTCCAACCTCTGCTTGATCGGCCTCTCCAAGGACCGGCTCTCCGGCCGCGCCATCCTGGTCTCGGCGATCGACAACCTCGTCAAGGGGGCGTCGGGACAGGCGGTGCAGAACATGAACGTGCTGATGGGCTTGCCGGAGACCGACGGGCTGCGTCAGGAGCCGCTCTATCCCTGAGCGGGCGATGAGCGGCCTCATCCTGCCGTTCCGCAACGAGCTTCCGCGCGTCGACGCGGACGCCTTCGTGGCGGAGACCGCGGCGCTGATCGGCGCGGTCGAGGTGGGGCCGCGCGCCAGCATCTGGTACGGCTGCGTGCTCCGCGCCGATCTGGCGCCCATCCATGTGGGCGCTTACGCCAATGTGCAGGACGGCACCATCGTGCATGTGTCGAGCCGCAGAGGCGGCGCCTGGATCGGCGACTATGTCACCATCGGCCACATGGCGCTGATCCACGCCTGCCGTCTCGAGGACTATGCCTTCGTCGGCATGAAGGCCTGCGTCATGGACGAGGCGGTGGTGGAGGGTGGCGGCTGGGTCGCCGCCGGCGCGGTGGTGACGCCCGGCAAGCGCGTGCGCGCCGGCGAGCTCTGGGCGGGCATGCCGGCGCGTCCCGTCCGTCAGGTCACGGCGGAGGAGCGCCACACCATCGAGACGCTGCCGCTGCGCTACGCCGAGCTCGCTGACGAGCATCGGCGCTGATGCATTTTGCGGGGCGCGAACAAAACAATACGTGAGCGTAGCGATCGACGAGTTTGTAGGAGCAGCTTATTCCCCCTCCCCCCTTGAGGGGGAGGGAGGGGTGGGGGGGTGAATCTCCGACGCTCGAAGCATTGCTCTGACACCCATGCGCATCGTCGATATCCGCCGGCGCGGGCGGTCACGATCTCTCCAGCGGCTCCCAGAACGGTTCGCCCACCTGGTCGCGGCTGAGGCCGATATCCCGGAGCGTGTGGTCGTCGAGATCGGCGAGGGTGCGGCGGTCGCGGGCGCGGGTGTAGTAGGCGCAGAACACCGACCAGAGCGATTTCTCGGGCATGCGCAGATCCGGCTCCACGCGCGGCGGCTGCACGCGCACGGGCTGGCTCTTGCGGGGCCGCTCCAGCATCACGACGTTGGAACGGGTCTCGAATGGGCGGGTCATCGGTCGTCTCCGGTTCTGCCCCGAAGGCGCCACCGGATGCCGGGCCCAGAAATGCGAAAGGCCCCGGCGCGGGTGGCGGGGCCTTCGAGATGGTTTGCCTGCTACACGAGCTCAGCGCGCGCGACACCTCTCCGGCCCCGAAAGTTGGTTCTTTCGGTACCAGCACATGACGGTGGCGGTGACGAGAATCGTGTTCATAGCGAGGCCGAAACTAAGGACCGCATTGATCCCTGTCAATGACAGCATTGTCCCGATGCAATCAGGCGGCGCGGTCGATCCGCTGCCGCCAGCGCGCGAGAGCGACCGCCGCCCAGATCGCTTCGACGAGGCCGAAGGGCCAGGCGCCCTGCAGGAAGCCATAGACGGATCCGAGCGCGCAGGCCGCCGCGAAGGCGAGCACGAACCACGCGCTGCGCCGCTCCAGCGCGTAGGTCACCAGCATCAGGGTGACGGCGAAAAGGCCGAAGAGCGTCAGCGCGTCCATGAGCGGAAGCTCAGGACGCCTTCACCTGCACGTAGGAGCCGGGCGCGTCCTCGATCGGCGTGAGCTTGCCGTCGCCGGGCTTGCGCGCGGGAACGCTGCCGCCGGAATACTGCTCAATCCATGTCTCCCAGGACGGCCACCAGGAGCCGTCGTGCTGGGTCGCGGTCGCCAGCCACTGGTCGGGGCTCGGCGGATTGTTCTCGTTGCTCCAGTGCCCGTACTTGCTCTTGCCCGGCGGGTTGACGACGCCGGCGATGTGGCCGGAGGCGGCGAGGGTGAACTTCACCGGCCCCTGGTAGATCTGCGTCGCCGCGTAGGTCGACTTCCAGGGCGCGATGTGGTCCTCGCGGGTGGAGAGCAGGAAGCTCGGCGTGGTGATCCGCCGGAGATCGATCGGCACGCCGCCCAGCGTGATGCCGCCGGGCACCACCAGCTTGTTCTCCTGGTACATGTTGCGGAGATAGAAGCTGTGCATCGCCGCCGGCATCCGCGTCGAGTCCGAGTTCCAGTACAGGAGGTCGAACGGAAACGGCTCCTTGCCGAGGAGATAGTTGTTCACCACGAAGGACCAGATGAGGTCGTTGGCGCGCAGCATGTTGAAGGTGGTCGCCATGTCCGACCCCTCGAGATAGCCATGCTCGCTCATGCGCTTCTCGAGGAAGTGGAGCTGCTCCTCGTCGATGAAGACCGAGAGCTCGCCGGCCTCCTTGAAGTCGGTG
>DATKPX010000196.1:0-6873 GCA_035523855.1 Allostellaceae bacterium | reverse complement strand
CAGCGTCCCGAAGCCGAAATTCCGCCGCAGCAGCAGCCGCAGATTGAGCAGCGGCTGCCGGCTGGTGAGCTCGATCACCAGGAAGAGCGCGAGCGCGACGGCGGCGATGACGGCGAGCCGGAAGATGAAGGGCGAGCCGAGCCAGTCGTCCTTGTTGCCCTCCTCCAGCACGGTCTCGAGCGCGCCCAGTCCGACCGCCATGGTGACGATGCCCAGCCAGTCGCCGCCCCTCAGCCGGTCAAGCCGCATCGGCGCCCGCTCCAGCGCGAACCACAGCATGGCGAGCATGAGCAGCCCCGGCGCCAGATTGACGTAGAAGATGTACTGCCAGCCGTAATTCTCGTTGAAATAGCCGCCGATGGTCGGACCGATCGCCGGCGCGAAAGTGGCGGAGAAGGCGAAAAGCGCCATGCCGATCGGCTGCTTGGAGCGCGGCAGCATGGTGATGATGACGGAGAAGGCGAGCGGGATCAGCACGCCGCCGCTGAAGCCCTGGAAGGCGCGCAGCACGATCATCTGCCCGAGGTTCTGCGCCGAGGCGCAGGCAACGCTGAACAGCAGGAACAGCGCCGTGTTGACGAGGAGATAGCGCCGCAGCGAGAACACGCCGGTGAGCCAGGCGCTGAGCGGAATGACGATGATCTCGGTGACGAGATAGGCGGTGGAGACCCAGCCGCCGTCGTCGATGCCGGCACCGATCGCGCCCTGGATGTCGGCGAGCGCGGCGTTGACGATCTGGATGTTGAGCACCGCCAGGAAGGCGCCGAGATTGGCGCCGATCACCGCGAGCCAGGTCTTGAGCGAGACCGCGGGCTCGGCGCTCTCGTTGGCGGGCGCCGGCACGGGGCGCGCGACTTTGGGCCGCGGCGCCAGATCGATGGTTTCGACAGCGGACATGATGGATGCTTGCGGGTTCAACGCTCGGCCAAGGCCTGCGCCTTTTGGCTCTGCCGCTCCTGCTGCTCGGCCAGCACCGTCGCCTTGGTGTCGATGGAAGCCTCGACGGACATGCCCGGACGCAGCCGCCCGAGCAACGGATCGTCGGCGTCGACGGTGATCTTCACGGGGATGCGCTGGACGATCTTGGTGAAGTTGCCGGTGGCGTTGTCCGGCGGCAGCAGGGCGAATTCGAGGCCGCTCGCCGGCGCCAGGCTGTCGACGCGGCCGTGGATCCGGGCGCCGGGGAACGTATCGACCGTCAGCGTCGCCGGCTGACCGGCGCGCACATGGGTGAGCTGGGTCTCCTTGTAGTTGCCGACGACATAGACCGCCTGCAGCGGCACCACCGCCATCAGCTGCGTGCCGGCCTGGACATACTGTCCGACGCGCAGCGAGCGCGCGCCGACGGTGCCGTCGAGCGGCGCCGTGATGGTGGTGTAGCCGAGATTGAGCTCCGCCTGGCGCGCCACCGCGTTGGCGTGCTCGAGCGTCGCCTGCGCCTGGGCAAGCTGGCTCTGCAGCACGGTCACCTGCTGCTGCGCCGCGCCGAGCGCCGCCTGATCGCGGCGGAGCGCCGCCTGGCGCTGCTGCAGATCCGACTGCGTCCGCTGCGAGCGCTCGATGGAGCCCGCGCCGGTGCGCGCCAGCTCCGCGTAGCGCTGCTGATCCTGCTGCGCGAAGCGGAGGGCGGCCTGATCCATGTCGATCGCCGAGCGCGCCTGATCGATCGTCAGCCCCTGCTGCTCGATCTGCGCCCGGGCGTTGCCGATCGCCGCCTGCGCCGCGTCCACGTCGGCGTTCGCCTGGGCGAGCGCCGTCTTGAAGTCGCGGTCGTCGATCCGCGCCAGCACCTCGCCGGCTTTCACCGGCTGGTTGTCCTCCACCCGCACGTCGGCGATATAGCCGGAGACCTTGGGCGCGATGGTGGTGTAGTCGGCCTGCAGATAGGCGTCGTCGGTGCTTTCCAGGAAGCGGCCGACGGTCCAATACGCATGGCCGTAATAGACGGCGGCCGCCACCAGGGCGACCGCCCCGGCGGTCAGCGCCACCCGCCTGATCAGAAGAAGCACGGCGTCTCCTTGCCGAGATGACCCTCATGCTGCGATGACGGGCCGGGCTCGACGGTTTCGACATCGATATCGGGGCGCGGGAGGCGCGTCGTACGGGCGAGCGCCCAAATGGCGGCCTCGTCGACGCCGTCGCGCCGCATCAGCAACCGCAGGGTGCTATCCCGCAGCAGCTCTTCAAGTTTCGGTTCCTCTCCCCATCTTCCGGCCATGGCACGTTCTCCGCATAAATACGCTACGCAGCGTTACTTAATTACGGACCTGGAAAATCAAAGGCAGATCAGCCTTGCGCAATATGCAACGGTGCGTATCTTATTTGTATCGGGACAAGGAGCGCTGGACATGCACACCGTTGTGGAGCACCGGAGCCCGGGCCGGCCGCGTTGCGAGGAGACCCGGAACGCGATCCTCCGCGCCGCCTACGAGTTGCTGGAGGAAGGCGGCCTCGACGCCTTCACCATCGAGGCGGTGGCCGAGCGGTCGGGCTCGGCCAAGACGACGATCTACCGCTGGTGGCCCAATCGCGGCGCGCTTGCGATCGAGAGCTTTCTCGAGCTTTCGGAAAAATACGCGCAATTCTCGCAGACGGAGTCGGCGACGGCCGATCTCAAGACGCAGATGCGCCGTTTCGCCCGGGCGCTGCGCGGGCGCATCGGGCAGATCGTCTCCAGCATCCTGGCGGAGGCGCAGACCTGCGCCGAGACCCGCAGCGCCTTCGTCGAGGGCTACATCAATCCGCGCCGCACGGCGCTGCAGCAGCTGATCGACCGCGGCGTGGCGCAGGGCGAGTTCCGCGCCGGCTTGGCGCTCAACGACGTCGGCGATGCGCTCTACGGCTCGCTGCTCCTGCGGGTGCTGCTGCGCCACGCGCCGCTGAGCGATGCCGCCGTCGACCAGCTCGTCGACACCACCTTGCAGGGCTTGCGCGCCCGCTAGGATTCCGTCCCGTCTCCTCTCCACTTCCGGGTATGACCAAAGGGGGATACCCGGAATTTCGATCGGGCACGCCGCGTTCTCTCGAGGCCTAGAACTACCCACGACGGTCGCTCGCCTTTTCGGAGAGAAACGCATGTTCCGCCCGATCCGCCTGGCTTTGCTGGGCCTCGCCGCCTCCGCCGGCTTGATGCTGGCGACCACCGCCGGCGCGGCGCCTCTGCCGCCCACGCCAGCGCTCCCTGCCATGGTATGGCCCGCGCAGGCAGTGATCATCGCGCCCTCCGCGCCGCCGCCCCCTCGCTACGAGGTGGTGCCGGCTCCGCCGCCCCAGCGCTACGTGGTCTGGGATCCCGGTCACTGGAACTGGGACGGCCGCGGCTGGATCTGGGTCCCCGGCCATTACGAGGACCGACCGCATCCGCACGCGGTCTGGGTGGTCGGCCACTGGGCGCACCGCCGCGGCGGCTGGGTCTGGATACCGGCGCATTGGCGGTGAGGGAGACGACACCATGTCCGACCATCTTATGAGACTGCCGCGTCGCGCCTTGCTCACTGCGCCGCTCGCGGGCCTGCTGCTGGCCGGCTGCGTCGCCGCGCCGCCGCCCCGGGCGCAGGCCGAGGTCGAAATCGTCGCACCCCGACGGCCGCCGCCGCTTCGCGAGGAGGTCGTTCCGCCGCCACCGCCGGAGCGGCGCGAGATCGTGGTCTGGCAGCCGGGCCATTGGCGCTGGGACGGCCGCGATTGGGACTGGATCCCCGGCCATTACGGGGAGCGGCCGCACCGCCAGGCGAACTGGATCCCGGGCCACTGGGACGAGCGGCCGAATGGCACCTGGGTCTGGGTCCCCGGCCATTGGACCTGAGGCCCAGCCCCCGCCGAGCTATCGGCGCGGCGTGGCTGTGACCTGCAGGAGCCTAATTTGGCTTCGGAATCGGGTTGCCGAGGTCCAGCAACGGTCACGGAAACGCCGCCGGGCCCTCGCCGTTTCCTCCCATGACGTTCATTTAGCGCGGGCGATTCCGCCTCGCGGGAGGATCTCTCATGTCAGTCATCACGGCACGCAGCACCACCCTTACCGTCGCCGCACTGATCACGCTGTCGCTCGCCGCCTGCGGCCCGCCACCGCCGCCGCATTCCAGCGATCCGATGCCGCCGCCCTCGCCGCCGGTGAGCGTGGCCCCCTCGGCCCCGCCGCCGCCCCAGGCCGAGGTCATCCCGCCCTCCCCCGGCGCGACCACGGTCTGGGAGGCTGGCCATTGGACCTGGACCGGCAGCACCTGGGTCTGGGTTGCCGGCCACTACGAGACGCGGCCGCAGCCGACGGCGCAGTGGGTGCCGGGCCACTGGGCGCAGAACGCCAGTGGCGGATGGGTCTGGGTCCCCGGCCGCTGGACCTGATCGGCCAGCCGGCCTGACCTCAAGAGGCGGAGTGGAGAAATCCGCCTGCCGCCGCTAGGATGCGCCGCCATCAAGAGGGCGGCGCATTCCTTATGAGCACTGAGCGAAGCGAGGCACCGGCACGATCCTCCGGCCGCGGCGTGGCCAGCGTCGCCGTCGGCGGCGAGGACTCCGACATCCGGCTGGACCGCTGGTTCAAGCGGCACTTCCCCGGCCTCACCCATGGCCGGCTGGAGAAGCTGCTGCGCACCGGCCAGGTGCGCGTCGACGGCCGGCGCGCGCAGGCGAGCGATCGCCTGCAGGAGGGCCAGACCATCCGCGTGCCGCCGCTCGGCGATTTCGCCAGCATGGAAGGCCGGCAGCGCCGCCAGGCGGAGCTGGAGCCGAGCGCGGAGGACGCCAAGACGCTGCAGGCGGCGGTGCTCTATCGCGATGATGATCTCATCGCCCTCAACAAGCCCGCGGGCCTCGCCGTCCAGGGCGGCACCAACACCGAGCGCCACCTCGACGCGCTGCTCGATGCGCTGCGCTTCGGCAGCGCCGAGCGGCCGCGCCTGGTGCATCGCCTGGACAAGGATACGAGCGGCGTCCTGGTGCTCGGGCGCACACCGCGCGCCACCGCCGAGCTCGCCGCCGCCTTCCGCGGCAAGACCACCCGCAAGATCTACTGGGCCGCCGTGGTGGGACTGCCGAAGCCGCGCGACGGCAAGGTCGATCTGCCGCTGGCGAAGCTGCCGGGCCGCCTGGGCGAGCGCGTGGTGCCCGACGAGGATGCGGGCAAGCCGGCGGTGACGCGCTACGAGACCGTGAGCCACGCCGGCAACAAGGTCGCCTGGCTGGCGTTGATGCCGATCACCGGCCGCACCCATCAGCTGCGCGCCCATTGCGCCGTCCTCGGCACGCCGATCCTCGGCGATGGCAAGTATGGCGGCGCCACCGCGCGGCCCGACGGCGTGCCGGAGCCGCGCAAGCTCCATCTCCATTCCCGCATGCTGATCCTGCCGCGGCCCAATGGCAGCGTGCTCCGCATCACCGCGCCGCTGCCGCCGCACATGAAGGCGACCTGGCGCTTTTTCGGCTTCGAGGAAGCCGAAGGCCGCGGCGTCTTCGACGCGGAATAGCCGGCAGTGAAGCGCTTCTACAAGGACGCCGCGGTGGTCGAGGCCGGGAACGGCTTCTCGGTGAGCCTCGACGGCAAGCCGGTGCGCACGCCGGCGAAGCAGCCCCTGCTGGTGCCGAGCCGCGCGCTCGCGGAGGCGGTGGCAGAGGAATGGCGCGCGCAGGGTGCCACCGTCGATCCGCGCAATCTGCCGCTCACCCGCCTCTGCAGCATCGCCATCGACCTGGTCGGGCCGCGGCGCGAGGCGGTGGTGGCGGAGATCGCGAAATACGCCGGCACCGATCTCGTCTGCTACCGCGCCGAGGAGCCGGCGGAGCTGACGGCGCGGCAGCACGCGACCTGGCAGCCGCTCATCGATTGGGCGGCGCTGCGCTTCGACGCGCCGTTGGCGGTGACCGCGGGCGTGCTGCCGGTGGCGCAGGCCGAGGAGACGCTCAGGGCCTTCGAGCGCGCGATTGCCGCCTATGACACGCCGCGCCTCGCGGCGCTCCACCTCGCCACCGCCGCCTGCGGCTCGCTGGTGGTGGCGCTCGCCCTCGTCGAGGGAAGGATCGACGCCGAGGCGGCCTTCGCCGCCTCCGAGCTCGACGAGAGCTTCGAGATCGAGCGCTGGGGCGAGGACAGCGAGCAGACCCGCCGCCGCACCGCGCTCAAGGCCGATATCGCGCTCGCCCGCCGCCTCGTCGAGCTGCTGGCGCCCTCCCCGCAATGATGCTATTCCCGCCAGAGAGTTAGCGACGGGCGGAGTCGTCATGCAGGGGATCCTGGAACAGCTCGAGGAGAAGCGCCGCCTGGCGGCGCTCGGCGGCGGTCAGCGCCGCATCGACGCGCAGCACGCCAAGGGCAAGCTCTCAGCGCGCGAGCGCATCGAGCTGCTGGTCGATCCCGGCTCCTTCGAGGAATGGGGCATGTTCGTCGAGCACCGCTCGCACGACTTCGGCATGGCGGAGCAGAAGATCCCTGGCGACGGCGTGGTGACCGGCTTCGGCACCGTCAACGGCCGGCTGGTCTTCGTCTTCAGCCAGGATTTCACCGTGTTCGGCGGCAGCCTCAGCGAGGCGCATGCCGAGAAGATCTGCAAGATCATGGACGAGGCGATGAAGGTGGGGGCGCCGGTCATCGGCATCAACGACAGCGGCGGCGCCCGCATCCAGGACGGCGTCGCCTCGCTCGCCGGCTATGCCGAGGTGTTCCAGCGCAACGTGCTGGCGTCCGGCGTGGTGCCGCAGGTCTCGCTCATCATGGGGCCTTGCGCCGGCGGCGCGGTCTACTCGCCGGCGATGACCGACTTCATCTTCATGGTGAAGGACAGCTCCTACATGTTCGTCACCGGTCCCGACGTGGTGAAGACGGTGACCCACGAGACGGTGACCCAGGAGGAGCTGGGCGGCGCCGTCACCCACACCGCGCGC
>DATKPX010000195.1:0-3847 GCA_035523855.1 Allostellaceae bacterium | reverse complement strand
CAGCGCCTGCGCACCATGCGCCGACTGGTCTTCGGCATGGGCGGGCTGCAGATCGGGGTCACCGCCGTGGCGATCGGTGCGGTCGCCGTTGCGATCGGGGAGGATTCCTCCGCCGCCATCGTGCTCGGCACCGCGCTCTCGCTGTCGTCGACGGCAATCGTGCTGGAGCTGCTGGCGGCCCAGGGCCGCCTCTCGACCAGCGTCGGCCGCGCGAGCTTCGGCGTGCTGCTGGCGCAGGATATCGCGGTCATTCCCACCCTGATGTTCATCTCGATCGCCGGCGCGGGCGCGCACGGCTCCGTGCTCGTCAGCCTCGCGACCGCGCTCGGCCAGGCGGTCGCCGCCATCGCCGTCATCGTCGTCCTCGGCCGCCTGCTCATGCGGCCGCTGTTCCGGCTGGTGGCAACGACAGGCTCCACCGAGCTCTTCATCGCCGCGGTGCTGTTCGTGATCGTGGGATCCGGCGTGATCGCCTATGAGGCGGGGATGTCGATGGCGCTCGGCGCCTTCGTCGCCGGACTGCTGCTGGCGGAGACCGAATACGACAAGGCGGTCCGCGCCACCGTCGAGCCCTTCAAGGGACTGCTGCTCGGCATCTTCTTCTTCACCGTCGGAATGACCATCGACTTCCGAGAGCTGTGGCGCGAGCCGGTCCTGCTGCTCGCCTGCGTGGCCGCGCTCATCGTCGGCAAGGCGACGATCGTCGCCGCGCTCGGCAAGCTGTTCCGCCTCTCCTGGCCGATGGCGGTGGAGACCGGCCTGCTGCTGGGACCGGGCGGCGAGTTCGCCTTCGTCGCCATCGCCCTGGCCTCGGCGCTGGATCTCGTCGCGCCGCGCACCGCGAGCTTCGTGCTGGCGGTCACCTCGGTGACGATGGCGCTGACGCCGGCGCTGGCGATGATCGGACGGCGGCTCGGGCTGCTGCTGATGCCCAGCAAGCCGCTGGAGCCAGAACTCGCCGCGCGACCGGCCGGCGGCCGCAGCCACGCGATCATCGTCGGCTATGGCCGGGTGGGGAAAGTAGTCGCGGAATTCCTCCGCGAGCACGGCATCCCCTCGATCGCCACCGACTACGACGCCGTCACCGTCACCCGCGACCGCCGCGCCGGCCACGACGTCTATTACGGCGATGCCGCCGACATGGAATTCCTGAAAGCCTGCGGGCTGATGCAGGCGACCGGCCTCATCATCACCATCAATTCCCACGACACCAGCGACGACATCGTCAAGCATGTCCGCTCGCTCAGGCCCGACATCCTGATGGTGGCGCGCGCTCGCGACGCCGAGCATGCGCGCGACCTCTATGCGGCGGGCGCCACGGACGCGGTGCCGGAGACCATCGAGGCGAGCCTGCAGCTCTCCGAGGCGGCGCTGGTGGGGCTCGGCGTCGCCACCGGCGCGGCCATCGCCTCGGTCCACGAGAAGCGCGACGCGCTGCGCCACGAGCTGCAGAGCGCGGCACAGAAGGCCGGCCGCGCCGACAGCTACGCGGTCAGGCGCAAGAGCCTGCGCTCCGCCGGCACCAGCGGGTAAACCAGGGGGTTGCGACCTTTTTTGGTCGCAGCGCACGGGCGACGTCCGTGTCAAAGTGATCGCGGTGTTTCTGTCATCCGTGTGTGGAGCGGTGGTCATGGTCCTTCGGCAGAAGTTCTCGGGCGTGTCCCGGAACGAGAGCGAGGGTGCGGCGGAGGCGTGGGTGGCGGCGCGGCCCGGCGCGATCAAGGTCGTGCGCGCACGGTCACACCAGAGAATGACGCGGGTCGGCGGCCTCGGGCCGGCCTCTCTCTGCGGCGACTGGGAGACCCTGGTCGATTACGAGGATCTCGGTAGCGGCAAGCAGCCGAGTTGACCGCCCGCGGCGCGGCAATGCTGCTCCGGACTGAGGCTCTCGCTTCGGTGAGCCCGGCCATGTACAGGCAGCGGACGTTCTCGGCGCGAACGCGCGTCCATTGCGTGAAGCAGGCGGAGTATTGGATCTCCGACCAGGGCGACGCGATCGTGGTTCTGAGAGTGGACACTCGCCGGCTGGGTCTCAGCACGAGCGCCCGACCCACCGATCCGATCCAGGAGGAATGGGAGACGGTGGTCGATTTCCAGCACAGCCAGAGGCCAAGCTAGAGCGCATTCCGATTAGATAGAATCGGAACGCGCCCTAGGTTTGTTGGTTTTGTCGCATTTTCTGCGCCGAACCGGAGGCGAGGCGCTCGCTAATACTTCCGCAGCAGCCCCACCAGCTTGCCCTGCACCTTGACGCGGTCGGGGCCGAAGATGCGGGTCTCGTAGGTCTTGTTGGCGGGCTCCAGCGCGATCGAGGCGCCGCGGCGGCGGAGCCGCTTCAGGGTCACCTCGGCCTCGTCGATGAGTGCCACCACGATGCTGCCGTTCTCGGCCGTCTCGCAGCGCTCGATCACCACCGTGTCGCCGTCGAAGATGCCGGCATCGATCATGCTGTCGCCGGCCACTTCGAGGGCGTAGTGCTCGCCCTTGCTCAGCAGGCTCGCCGGGATGCCGACGGTGTTGGACTGGTCGCGCAGCGCCTCGATCGGCGTGCCGGCGGCGATCCGGCCATAGAGGGGAAGCTGCACCGCCTCGCCGCTCATCGCCACCGGCGCGCCGGAGAGCGCCGCCTTGAAGTCGCCGCGGATGACGGTGGGGGAGAAGCGGCCGCGCTCGGCGGGCTTCGGCGCGGGAATCGCCGTGTCCTCGGGAAGCTTCACCACCTCGAGGGCGCGGGCGCGGTGCGCGAGACGCTTGATGAAGCCGCGCTCCTCGAGCCCGCTGATGAGGCGATGGATGCCCGACTTGGATTTGAGATTGAGCGCCTCCTTCATTTCCTCGAAAGAGGGCGAGATGCCGCTCTCCGCGAGTCGGCGATTGATGAAGAGCAGCAGCTCGTGCTGTTTCCTGGTGAGCATCTGGCCTCTTTCCCTGTGCTGACCGAGCCCGGCGGCGCCGAAATCCGGGAGACCGGCGCCGCGGCAATCGGAACAAAACAACAACCTTGGCGCGTGTTCTAGTTTAGTTCTTGTGGGTCGTCAAGCGCCAATCCACTAGCCTTTGCGGAGAAAGCGTCAGGCCGCGCGCGATCGCTGTCGCAGGAGTAGAAGCGTCGCGGTCTGAATCGCGAGCGCTGCTGCGATCGCCGCCAGGAATCCGGCGCCGGTGCCGAGGCGCGGCAGCGCCCATTCCAGCGCCGCGAAAAACGCGGCGAAGGAGAAGAGCCCCAGCAGCAGGCCGCGCAGCACGGCGACGGCGGCGATCCGGTCCTGGGTCCGGTGCGCGAAGATCGTCAGCACCGAGGCGAAGACCGGGAAGGTCGAGAGGAGGCCGCTGATCCGCGGCCCCAGGATCGGCGCCGCGGCGGTGAGCGCCAGCACGATGGCGGTGGCGGCGATCATGCGCGCCGGCAGGTCCCAGGCGGGCGGCACGGCGGAGGCGGGCGTGCCGCTCCAGCGCGGCATCAGCCGGAGCAGCATCGCCAGCCAGACCAGCACGGTCAGCAGCAGCACGAGCGGCGGCAGCGCCAGGGCATGGACGAGCGTGCCGACAAGCGCAAAGACCATCGAGCCGGCGAGAAAGGATTGCGGCCAGCCGGCAAAGCGCGCGCACCAGCCGTAGCCCAGCGCGAAAGCCGCCTCCGCCACCAGCCCCTCGAGCGACCCCAGCGCCGCGCCGGCGGCGAAATCCGGACCGCCATCGAGAGCGAGAAAGAACGCCACCGGCCCCGAGGTGAGCGGCAGCCCGACCAGCCACCCGCTCACCTGCTGCCCCCAGCGCCGCCCGGCGAGGGTCGCGCCGCCGATCAGCAGCGGCGTCGCCACCAGCTTCAGGACCAGGGTTTCCATGG
>DATKPX010000194.1:0-4722 GCA_035523855.1 Allostellaceae bacterium | reverse complement strand
GACGACACGCCCGCCCCGCTCGGCGGCGGCGGCGCACGCATCGCCTGCGGCGTGATCAAATAAATCCCCTCAGTGAAAATCCCGGCTTCTGACGGTGAGCTCCGGCGCGTCGGGGCGCGGCAGGCTGGGCTTGGGATCATTGAGCTGCGCGAGGCGCGTCGAGAGATCGACGAGCTCCTCGGCGACCAGATGGATGACGAGGCCTTCGCGCTGAAGCAGGCCGGTACAAACGAGGAGCGTCGCTCCCATCAGCTGGCGGCGGAAGCGATCGAAGGTGTCGGGCCAGACCACGAGATTGGCGATGCCGGTCTCGTCCTCGAGCGTCACGAAGACGACACCCTTGCCGCTGCCGGGCCGCTGCCGCACCAGCACCAGCCCCGCCACGCTGACGCGGCGGCCCGGCGAGAGGACAGCGAGATCGGCGGCGCGCGCCATGCCCTCGCCGGCGAAGCCGGCGCGCAGCAGCGCCATCGGATGGCATTTGAGCGAGAAGCCGAGAACGCCGTAATCGCTCACCACCTGCTCGCCGAGACGCAGCTCCGGCAGGCGGATGGCCGGCTCCGGCGCCTGGCGCGCTTCCGGCGCGAGGCGCGCGAAGAGCGGCAGCCGCTCGTCGCGCAGCCCCTTCAGCGCCCAGAGCGCGCGACGGCGGTCGAGATCGAGGGAGCGGAATGCATCCGCCTCGGCCAGGCGCTCGAGCACCGGCTTGCCGAGGCCTGACCGCTCCAGCAGATCGAGCGGGCTGCGATAGCCGATCCCGCGCGCCTCGACGAGCTTCTTGGCATTGTCCTCGGAGAATCCCTTCACCTCGCGCAGGCCCAGGCGCAGCGCCGGCTGCTCCGGATCGCGGCCGGGCTCCAGGGTGCAATCCCAGTCGCTGGCATTGACGTCGACGCCCCGCACCTCGACACCGTGCTCGCGGGCGTCGCGCACGATCTGCGCCGGGGCGTAAAAGCCCATGGGCTGGCTGTTGAGCAGCGCCGCGGCGAAGACCGCGGGGTAATGGCACTTGATCCAGGCGGAGACATAGACCAGCAGCGCGAAGCTCGCCGCGTGGGATTCCGGAAAGCCGTATTCGCCAAAGCCCTGGATCTGCTTGAAGCAGCGCTCGGCGAAGTCGGGCTTGTAGCCGTTGCCGACCATGCCGCCGACGAAGCGGTCGCGGAAGGCATCGACCTTGCCGGTGTGCTTGAAGGTCGCCATGGCGCGGCGCAGGCGATCCGCCTCGGCGCCGCTGAACCCCGCCCCCACCATGGCGATCTTCATCGCCTGCTCCTGGAACAGCGGCACGCCGAGGGTCTTCTTCAGCACCGCCTCGAGCGCCGGTGAGGGATAGTCCTCCTTCTCGCGGCCCTCGCGGCGGCGGAGATAGGGATGCACCATGTCGCCCTGGATCGGTCCCGGCCGCACGATCGCCACCTCGATGACGAGATCGTAGAAGGTCCGGGGCTTCAGGCGCGGCAGCATGCTCATCTGCGCGCGGCTCTCCACTTGGAACACGCCCAGGGAATCGGCCCTGCAGAGCATGTCGTAGACGCGTGGATCCTCCTTGGGCACGCCGGCAAGCGTGTAGCCCCGGCCATGATGCTGGCGGATCAGCGCGAAGGCGCGCCGGATGCAGCTCAGCATGCCGAGGGCGAGCACATCGACCTTGAGCATGCCCGCCGCCTCGAGATCGTCCTTGCTCCACTCGATCACCGTGCGCTCGGGCATCGAGGCGTTCTCGATCGGCACCAGCTCGTCGAGCCGGCCCTTGGTGATGACGAAGCCGCCCACATGCTGGGAGAGATGACGGGGAAAGCCGATAAGCTCGCCGGCGAGCGCGAGCGCCTGCCGCAGGGTGCGATCGCCGGGATCGAGGCCGAGCGCGCGCATCTCCGATTGCAGCACCGGCTCGTCGCTCCAGCCCCAGACCGAGCGGGCGATGACGGCGGTGACGTCGGGCGTGAGCCCCAGCACCTTCCCCACCTCGCGGATGGCGGAGCGCGCGCGGTAGCAGATCACGGTGGCAGCGAGCGCCGCGTGGTCGCGCCCATATTTCCCATAGATGTGCTGGATCACCTCCTCGCGCCGCTCGTGCTCGAAATCGACGTCGATGTCCGGCGGCTCGTCGCGCTCGGTGCTGATGAAGCGCTCGAAGAGGAGATCGGTCAGGGTGGGATCGACCTCGGTGATGCCGAGGCAGAAGCAGACGGTGGAATTGGCCGCCGAGCCGCGGCCCTGGCAGAGGATTTCCTTCGAGCGCGCGAACTGCACGATGTCGTGCACGGTGAGGAAGTAGGGCGCGTAGCGGAGCTCGCCGATGAGATCGAGCTCGTGGCGGAGCTGCATCGCCACTTTCTCCGGCACGCCCTGGGGATAGCGTCGCCTGACACCGTCGGCGGCGAGCCGCTCCAGCCGCTCCTGCGGCGCGAGCCCGTCGACGGATTCATCGGGATAGTCGTAGCAGAGGTCCTTCAGGCTGAACCGGCAGCGCGCGGCGATCTCCGCCGTGCGCGCCACCGCTCCGGGATGGCGGCGGAAGAGACGCGCCATCTCCTCGGCGGATTTCAGATGCCGCTCCGCATGGGCCATCAGGCGCAGGCCCGCCTCGGCGAGGGTGCAGCCCTCGCGGATGCAGGCGACGACGTCCTGCAGCGCGCGCCGCTCCGGCACGTGATAGAGCACGTCGTTGAGGGCGACCATCGGCAGCCCGCTCCGCTCCGCGAGAAGCGCCAGGCGATGGAGGCGCTTGGCGTCGTCGCCGCGATAGAGATGCTGGGCGCCGAGATAGGCGCGGCCGCCGAAGTCATGGGCGAGCTCGGCGAGGTGATCGGCGAAGCCGGCATCGAGCCGCTCCGGCGGCACCGCCACCAGGATCTGTCCCTCGCCATGGGCGACCACGTCGGCATAGGCAAGCCGGCACTCGCCCTTCTCGGCGCGCCGCTTGCCGTGCGTCAGCAGTCGGCAGAGCCGCGCATAGGCAGCCTTGTCGGTGGGATAGCAGAGCAGGCTCGGCCGATCGACAAGGTCGAGGCGGCAGCCGACGACGAGCCGGCCGCCCTGCTCCTCCGCCGCCGCGTGGGCCTGCACGATGCCGGCGAGCGTGTTGCGATCGGCGATCGCGATCACCGACTGCCCCAGCGTCGCCGCCTGCGCCACCAGCTCCTGCGGATGCGAGGCGCCGCGCAGGAAGGAGAAGTTGCTGGTGACCTGCAGCTCGACGTAGTCGGTCATGGCTGCAGGACCATGGTGCGTCCTTCGACGCGCTGCGCTGCGCTGCGCTTGCTCAGGATGAGGAGCATTGGTGATGGCATAAAGAAAAACGCCTCATCCTGAGCAAGCGAAGCGCGTCGAAGGACGCACAATACCGATCCCACTCACGCGAAGACCCCGTGCAGGAACCAGCGCGGCGACGGTACCTCTGCCTCCGGCCGATGCAGGCCGGCGCGGTAGAGCCAGAAGCGGCGGCCCTCCATGTCCTCGACGTGATAGTAGTCCCGAAGCGCATTCTCCTCTTCGCGACCGCGCCACCACTCGCCGAGGATGCGCTCGGGTCCGTCGGCGGCGCGCACGCGATGGAGGCGGCGGCGCCAGCGGAACAGCAGCGGCGGATCGTCGGGCACCGGCGCCATCGCCTCCACCGGCTCCGGCCGCGCCAGCAGGCGGACCGGCCGCGGCCGATCCGCGGGCCAGGGCGTGCCGCTCCCGACCTTGGCGAAGACCGGTCCCGGCTTCGCGGCGCGCTCCGGCAGATGGCTGTCCTGCGGACGATGGAGGGTCACCGATCCCGCGCCGAGGCGGTTCTCCAGCCGATCGACCAGGGCAGCGAGCGCGCCGTCGCCGAGAACGGCGCCGGGCATCACCGCGCCGCCGATCGCCGCCTGCTTTTCCGCGAGCGGCTCCGCCACCAGCGCCTCGAGCCGCATGTCCTCGATGCCGAGATCGGGCTCGACGCGGTCGAGGCGCTCGACGAAGAGCCGCGTCAGGTGGCGGGGATCGCGGCTCGGCTGCGCGGTGCCGGCTTCCAGCGCGATGACGGCGCCGTCGACGCGGTAGAAGGCGAGGCGCAGCCGGCGCGCGCCGACGCCGTCGGCCGTGAGAGCGCGGCAGAGCGCCTCAGCCAGCGACGCGATGGCGGCGGCGAGATCCTCCGGCCGCGCGATCGGCTCGGCGAAGCGGCGATGCTGCGCACGGATCGGCTCCGGCGGCAGCGGCGACAGCGGCTCCGGCAGATGGCCCAGCGCCTGATCGAGCCGCTCGGCGGCGACGAGGCCGAAGCGCGCCACCATGGAGGGGCGCGGCAGCTTGTAGAGATCGCCGATGCGGCGCACTCCCAGCCGGTCCATGAGCTCGACGCTCTCGCGCGGCAGCCGCAGCGCGCGCACCGGCAGCAGGGCGAGCGCCACCCGCGCGGCGCCGGGCGGCACCACCGTCACCGGCCGCGCGCCCTCGCGCGCCACCGCCCAGGCGGCGCCGGGCGTATCGGCGACGGCGGCGCGCGCCCTGATGCCCTGGCGATCGAGCCGCGCCACCAGCTCGTGGGCGAGATCGCCCTCGCCGCCTCTGAGATGCGCGGCACCGGTGAGATCGAGCCAGATAGCATCGCTGCCGGCGGGCGCGGTCCAGGGGCTGTAGCGGCCGCACCAGAGCGCAAGCCGCGTCAGCGCCGCGTGATCCGCCTGGGGATCGGCGCTGAGCACGGTGATGTCGGGCTCGATCGCGCGCGCATCCGCCAGCGTC
>DATKPX010000193.1:0-4783 GCA_035523855.1 Allostellaceae bacterium | reverse complement strand
GGCATCTTCATCATGCAGAAGATGGCGCGCTTCGACATCTGAGGGAAGGAACCGCACCATGCAGGGCATATTCGGCGACTTCCTGACCTCGCTGATCGGCTTTTTCGACGAAAGCGGCATCGCCGTGGTCGGCGGGCTCGGGGTCTTCGTCACCATCCTGGCGCTCGGGCGCGCCTTCGTGCCGACCGATCCCATGGCCGCGCGCCTGAAGAGCCATCAGCAGCGCCGCCAGCACCTGCTGCAGGAGATCCTGACCGGCGACCGCCAGCAGAAGGCGGCGAAGGAAGCCTCGGTCAACCTGATGCGCCAGCTGGTGGAGAAGCTGAAGCTCACCCGCGGCGACGACGCGCGCAAGACCGTCGACAAGCTGGCGCAGGCGGGATGGCGCTCGCGCGACCAGCTCATCATCTATCTCGGTGCCCGCCTGGTGCTGCCTTTCGTGGCGGGCGGCGGCGCGCTCATCTTCGTGACCTCCTTCGGGAGCGATCTCTCGATGATGAGCACCCTCCTGATCGCCGGTGCCGGCGTGCTGGCGGGCGGCTACCTCCCGGTGGTCATCCTCCGGAACGCGATCCAGAAGCGCTACCAGAAGCTGCGCCGGCAGTTGCCGGACGGTCTCGATCTGCTGGTGATCTGCGCGGAGGCCGGGTTGAGCCTCGACGCCGCGCTGACGCGCGTCGCCCGCGAGCTCGGCGGCTCGGCGCCCGAGCTCGCCGACGAGCTGGGCCTCACCTCGATCGAGCTCGGCTTCCTGCCCAACCGCCGGCAGGCGCTGCTCAACCTCATCCGGCGCGCCGACCTGCCGCCCTTCCGCGCCGTGGTCAACACGCTGATGCAGACGGAGCGCTACGGTACTCCCCTCGCCCACTCGCTCCGCGTCCTCGCCGCTGAGTTCCGCGACGAGCGCATGATGCGCGCCGAGGAGAAGGCGGCCCGTCTGCCGGCGATCATGACCGTTCCGATGATCCTCTTCATCCTGCCGACCCTCTTCATCGTCCTCATCGGGCCGGCGATCATCCAGGTAATGGAAACCTTCAAGTAACGGCGGCGGCCTGCGCCGCCGGCGAAGACCGTCAGCCGCCGCGCGCGTCAGCGGCGGATGGTCGCCGCCGATTGCCCGAACAGGATGCGCCGCTGCTCCTCGGTCTGGATGCCGGGGTTGGGATTGTTGACGGTCTTCCCCTTCTCATAGGCGCGCACCACGGCGGGGCGCGCCTGGATCGCCTCGTACCACCGCTTCAGGTTCGGAAAGTCCGCGAGCTTCTGTCCCTGGCGCTCATGCGAGACCGTCCAGGGATATGAGGCCATGTCGGCGATCGAATAGGTACCAGCCATGAACTCGCGATCGGCCAGGCGCTTGTCGAGCACCGCATAGAGGCGGCCGGTCTCGCGCACATAGCGATCGATCGCGTAGGGGATCTTCTCGGGCGCATAGCCGGAGAAGTGATGATTCTGCCCCGCCATCGGACCGAGACCCGCCATCTGCCAGAACAGCCACTGCAGGGTCTCGACGCGGCCGCGGAGGTCCCCGGCGATGAACTTCCCGGTCTTCTCCGCGAGGTAGAGCAGGGTGGCGCCGGATTCGAAGACGCTCACCGGCGCCCCCTTGTCGGCGGGCTCGTGATCGACGATGGCGGGCATCCGGTTGTTGGGCGCGATCCGCAGGAAATCCGGCTTGAACTGATCGCCGGTCCCGATGTTGACGGGGATGATCTTGTAGGGGAGACCGGTCTCCTCGAGAAAGATGGTGATCTTGTGTCCGTTCGGCGTCGGCCAGTAATAGAGATCGATCACGGCGGGCTCCTCGGCTTGCATGGGGGCACCTTGGTCGGAAGTCTCGCCGAACCGAGACCTGGCCGGCAAGCAACCCGACGCCAAGCACCAGCACGGCTGCTCTGCAGGCACGGAATGGGAGACCGCCGCGGCGTGATCGCCCCTCACGGGCATCGCGCGCGCCGTCAAAGCGTCAGAACGCGCCCGAGACCGGCACGCTGGGCGGCCTCGTAGACGAGACGCGCCGCGACCATGTCTTCCATCGCAATGCCCATCGCCTTGTAGACCGTGATCTCTTCGGCATCCTGCCGCCCTGGCCGACGCCGCAGCAGCACCTCGCCAAGCTCGGTCCCGCTTGCGGGATCGAGACCGTGCAGCTCGGCGCAGCCGGCGGGCGGCGGCTCGAAGGCGAGCCGCGTCTCGACGAAGAGACGATGTCGCGCGACGACGGCAGGATCGAGCTCGCCGCTCGGCGGCGCATAGCCGACCGAGGTGACATGGGTCCCCGGGCGCAACCAGTCGGCGCTGATGACGGGCGCGGGGGCATGACTCGCCAGGCACACGATGTCGGCGCCCGCGACGGCCTCCTCGAAGGACCGGATCGGGCGCGCCCTCGGATCGCATGCCGCGAGGCGCTCGGCATCCTCGTAATAGAGCGAGCCGATCAGGATCTCATCGATCTCTCGCGTGAGCGGCACCAGCGCCAGATGCGCGCGACCTTGCACGCCGGCGCCGAGAATGGTCAGCCGCCTGGCATCCTGGCGCGCCAGCAGCCGCGCGGATACGGCGGCCGAGCCCGCGGTCCGCATCGCCGTGATGTGCTCGCCGTCCATGACGGCGATCGTGGCACCGGTCTCGGCGTCGAAGAGGCAGATGAGCGCGAGGTGCGACGGGAGGCCCTTGGAGCCATTCCGCTCGAAGACCGTCACCATCTTGACCGCCATCGGACCGCCCGGCTGCCACGCCGCCATGGGAAGCAGGAACCCGGCGCCGGGCACCGTGAGCTCGGCCCGCGTCGGGCACGCGATCTTGGCCGCACTGAGGTCGGCAAAGCCCTGCGTCAGCGCATCGAGAAGAACGCGCGGATCCAGGAGCCGCTCGACCTCGGCCTTCGAAAGCCAGAGTGCCTCCATGTTTCGCTCTCCCGTTCTGTTCCGGCGCGAGAGTGGGCAGGCGGGCCGCCGGCGGCAAATTACCGTTTTGTCGGCGCCATAACCTGGTGTAATGCGAGGCGGATGGAGCCCCCGGCCATACCGCGCCGCCGCCTGCCGCCGCTCAATGCGCTTCGCATGTTCGAAGCGGTCGCGCGGCGGGCGAGCTTCACCCAGGCCGCGGACGAGCTCGGCGTCACTCAGGCCGCGGTGAGCCGGCAGATCAAGCGGCTCGAGGAGGAGCTGGGAGCCGTGCTGTTCCTGCGCCATCATCGGGCGATCGAGCTCACCGCCGACGGCGAGCGGCTCTGCCAGGTCGTGCGCCGCAGCTTCGACGAGATCGGCGCCACGGTGGAGGAGATGCGGCGCTCTGCCGATGACACGACGCTGAGCGTCAGCGTCTCTCCCTATTTTTCATCGACTTGGCTTACGCCTCGCCTGCCGAGCTTCTTTCGCCAGCATCCGGGCATCGGCCTGCGGCTGCATCACTCCTATCGCCCACCCGATTACCGGCACGAGCCTTTCGATCTCGGGATCAATTGGGGCGACGGAAAATGGCCCGGCCTGGTGTCGGAGCGGGTGCTGACCGGCGCGCTGGTTCCGCTGCTCAATCCGCGCCGCCTCCGCTGGCACCCGCGATCGGAGCCGGCCGCCCTGCTCCGCCTCACGCTTCTCTACGAGTTCGATCTCGAGCACTGGCGCGCCTGGTTCGGGCGGGCGGGCATCGCCATGCCGTCCGAGGTCCGGAGCCGCCGCATCGACGACTCGCACGCGCTGCGGCAGGCCGTGCTCGACGGCCAGGGCGCGGCGCTATTCTTCTGGGGCCTGGCGCAGCGCGACATCGCGACCGGCAAGCTGCTGCAGCCGTTCCCGCTGCGGCTGGAGCATGGCGAGGACTACCATCTCAACCATCCCCGTCACGCGAGCCGGAAAGCGAAGGTCACGCTGTTCCGCAAGTGGCTCATGCGCGAGGTCGCGAAGGCTCCCTTCGTATAGGGAGCCTTCGCACCTGACGCCGGTGTGGAACGGATCTCAGTCGTGCTGGGCGGAGGCGACGTCGTCCGAGCGCTGAGTGCCGGCGACGCGGAGCACGACGGCGCCGAACGCGCCGTTGTTGCGCAGGCTCTGCGCCGCGCTCTCCGCCGCCTGGGCGGAGGCGAACTCGGCGGTGCGCACCGCGTACCAGTCGCGGCCGTCCTTGTCCTGATCGTGGACGACGGCGAGGCTGCCCATGCCCTTCGCGGTGAGCTCGTCGCTGAGCTTGCGGGCGATGCTCTCGCTCTGGAAGCTGGCAATCTGCACGACGAGATGCTTGCCGTTGTCATTGGCGGCCGCGATGGGAGAGGTCGGCTCCGCCGCCGGCGACGGCGCGCCGATCAGCGTCACCGAGGCCTGTGGCGCGGTCGGCTCGGGCTTCGGCGCCTCCGCCTGCGCCTTCGCGGGCTCCGCGATCTGCGGCGCGGGGGTCGGCTGGGGCAGCGCGGCGACGGCGGGCGCGACAGGGGCGGCAGCGGCCGGCGCGACAACGGGGGCGGCAGTGGCCTTCGCAGGCGCGCTTGTCTTCGCGGCAGGCATCGGAGACGGCGCGGCGGCCGGCGCCTGCACCGCCGGCGTCACTTTCGCCACCGACAGGTTGATCACCGCGCTTGAGTCGGAATCGGACTGCGCGGCGGCGGCCGGGGTCGGCAGCGCCTGGCCCTGGACCGGCGTCATCGGAGCCGCTTTCGGCGCCTCGCCGATGATGCTGTCCTTGATGATGGCGGCGGGCTCGTTGAACTTGGTGGCGCGGATGTCGGCGCCGAGGATGGCGGCGGTGCGGCCGAGATCGTCCATCGAGCGCAGCAGGGTGTAGTAGGCGA
>DATKPX010000192.1:0-10737 GCA_035523855.1 Allostellaceae bacterium | reverse complement strand
CGCGCGTCGGCCCGCTCATCATCGAGGAATACGACGCCACCTGCGTGGTGACGCCCGGCGCCAAGGCGAGCCTCGATGCCGGCGGGAACATCGTGATCGAGATTTAGCGGGGTCGAGGGACGCACCGCGCCCCTGCAGCCTCAGCCGACGACCTGCCCCTCTTCCACCCGCCAGCTCACCAGCACCACGTCGCCCGCCGCCCAGATCTGCGCGCCGGAGCGCGGCGTGCGGACGGAGAGCGTTCCCGCCGCCGTCGCGAC
Organism: Allostellaceae bacterium; assembly: GCA_035523855.1. Taxonomy (GTDB): domain Bacteria; phylum Pseudomonadota; class Alphaproteobacteria; order ATCC43930; family CGMCC-115725; genus DASZHJ01. The sequence continues at coordinate 10,477 of DATKPX010000192.1, read as the reverse complement.
CGCGTAGCGGATCGAGGCGCCGAGGACTTCGACCGTCTCGACCTTGCCGGGCAGCGCGTTCGCGCCGTTGAGGCGCTCGTGGGAGAGTGTGAAGGATTCCGGGCGGACCAGCAGCTCCAACTCGGCGGCGCAGCCCGGCACTCGTGGCGCCTCGACGATGCCGCCACCCCTGAGCTCGACACGGAAGCGCTCGCCGCTCTGGCCGACGATGCGGCCGGCGAGGAAGTTGGACTCGCCTAGGAACTGCGCCACGAAGCGGCTCGCCGGGCGCTCGTAGAGCTCCGCCGGCGGCCCCATCTGGCGGATCTCGCCGCCCGCCATCACCGCGATGCGGTCGGAGAGCACCAGCGCTTCCTCCTGGTCATGGGTCACGTAGACCACGGTGAGGCCGAGCGTCTGCTGGATGCGCTTGATCTCGCCCTGGAGCTGCTCGCGGAGCTTGCGGTCAAGCGCGCCCAAGGGCTCGTCCATCAGCAGCACCGGCGGCTCGAAGACGAGGGCGCGGGCGAGCGCCACCCGTTGCTGCTGGCCGCCGGAGAGCTGCGGCGGCAGGCGATCGGCGAGAGGGCCGAGCTGCACCAGGTCGAGCGCCGCCTTGACCCGCGTCGACGTCTCCGTCTTCGGTCGCCGCCGCACGCGGAGCGGATAGGCGACGTTCTCCGCCACCGTCATGTGCGGGAAGAGCGCGTAGCCCTGGAAGACGACGCCGAAATTGCGCTGCTCCGGCGGCCGCTCGGTGATCGGCACACCATCGACGCGGATGACGCCGCGGCTCGGCGCCACGAAGCCCGCGATCGCCATCAGCACCGTGGTCTTGCCGGAGCCGGAGGGGCCGAGGAGGGTGATGAACTCCCCGGGCGCCACCGCGAGGCTCACGTCGTCGATCGCCTTCACGGCGCCGTAGTGCTTGGAGACGTTCTCGAGGCTGATGGCGTGGGCGGCGCTCATCGGCTCAGCCGGCCGGCGCGGCGGTGAGCCGTTCCCAGATCGCCTCGACCCGGCGGCGGATCGTCCGCGCCTCCTCCCAGCGGTCGGAGAGCTCGTAGCCGTCAGGTCCGGTGATCGCGTATTCCGGCGGTCCCAGCTCGCAGAGGAAGCGGAGCGTGTCGGTGTCGCCGGCGCGCTGCAGCCAGAGGGCGATCCCGTCCTCCCACCAGCCGGCGAAGAGGTCGAACCACTTCTGGTGCTGGGGAAAGGAGATCTGCACCTGGATCTGTTCGCGGCTCGCGACGCGACCCTGGAAGCTGTCGGAGCGCTCGAGGATGCGGCGGATGAGCGCGTGGTTCTCCTCGGAGATCGGGTACCAGAACTCGCGATCGACGAGGAAATGCGAGAGATCGGCGCAGAGCCGGAGCTCCGGCACCGCGTCCAGCAGCAGGAGCGTGCTGAAGAGGTCGTTGGTGATGCAGTTGCGGTGGGTCTCGAACAGGATCGGGATGCCCTCCGCCTCCGCCATGGCGATCCAGGCGCGCACCACCGGGATCATGCCCTCGACCGAGAGCGGCATCACCTGGCCGATGATGTTGACGGTACAGGCGTTGAAATCCCTCGCCATGCGCAGCACCGGGCGGAGCGCCTCGATGGTCTTCGGGAAAGCGTTGATCATGCAGCCGAGCCGGTGCTTCTCGAACAGCGGCTTGTATTTGCGCGCCCCTGCCACGTCGAGGCTCGCGAGATCGATGCACATGCCGTGATAGCCGGCCGCCGCCACCATCTCGAAGGATTCCTCCGGCGTGCGCTCGCGCCCGTCCGGCCGGCGCAGCTCCATCGCCCAGAGCGACTGGTAGATCTCGAGTCTAGGCATCCCTGTTCGCGCGTCTCATTCCGTGGTCCGGAGCATGTCGGTCGGATTTGGGCGAGTCAAACCGGGGCGGGGGTGAGGCCGGAACTCGCTGTTGCCAATCACACCTCCCCACCCGCCGCCGGCCGCGTCGCCGCGCGGCCCTGCTTCACGATCTGGAAGCCCACCATCAGCAAGGTGAGGGCGAAGAGGACGGTGGCGGCGGCGGCGATGGTGGGGTCGACGCGCTCGTTGATGCCGTCCCACATCTTGCGCGGCAGCGTGTAGATCGCGCGCGAGGCGATGAAGAGCGTCACCACGATTTCGTCCCAGGAGACGATGAAGGCGAAGACCGCGCCCGCCAGCATGCCGGGCCGGATCTGCGGCAGGATCACGTGACGGATGGTCTGCCCGAGGCTCGCGCCCAGGGAGAGTGAGGCCTGCTCCTGGCGTCGGTCGAGGGTGGCGAGCGCCGCCGAGACCGTCACCAGCACATAGGGGACGGCCAGCAGCGTATGGGCGGTGACGACGCCGGTCAGCGTGTCGATGAGGTCGAAGCTGGCGAAGAACTTGTAGAAGGCGAGCGCCGAGACCACCGGCGGCACGATCATCGGCGCCAGCGCCAGCAGCCGCACGCTCTCGGCGAGCTCGGAGGAGAGCCGCCAGAGCCCGATCGCGGCGAGCGAGCCGACCGTCGTTGCGATGATGGTGACGAGGCAGCCGATCCCCAGGCTCTGCAGCACCGAGTTGCGCCAGCTCTCGCTGGCGAAGAGATCGCGGTAGTGCTGGAACGAGATCGAGTGGGTGGGGAGCGAGAGATAGTCGTGCGGTGTGAGCGAGACCGGGATCGCCACCAGGGTCGGCAGCACCAGGAACAGCAGCACCGCCCAGGTGGCGCCCACCAGCGCCGGCCAGCCCCAGCGGGCGGAGAGCGCGCTCATTTGGCGCCGAAGAGCTGGCGGATGTCGACGAGGCGCGACATCACCGCGAGGAGCGCCACGGTGGCGAGCAGCAGCACCGAGGCCATCACGGTGCCGATGCCCCAGCGCACCAGCTGCATGATCTGGATGCTCACATATTCCGCGATCATGATGACGCGGCCGCCGCCGAGGATCGCCGGCGTCACGAAGAAGCCCATGGAGAAGATGAAGACCAGCACCCCGGAGGCGGCGATGCCCGGCGCCGAAAGAGGGAGGAACACGGTGCGAAAGGCGGTGAAGGGACTGGCGCCGAGCGAGCGGCTGGCGTCGGTGAGGCGGCGGTTGATGCCGCGCATGTTGGAATAGAGCGGCAGCACCGCGTAGGGCACCATGTAGTGCACCATGCCCAGCACCACCGCGAACTCGTTGCGCAGCAGCGGCAGCGGATCGTGGATGAGCCCGAGATCCATCAGGGCGGAGTTGATGATGCCCTCGGCGCGCAGCAGGGTCACCCACGAGAAGGCACGCGCCAGCACCGAGATCCAGAACGGCACCAGCACGAAGCCGGTGATCCAGAGCCGGTGCTGCGGCTCCGCCTGCGTCATCACGTAGGCCACGAGATAGCCCAGCAGCAGGGAAAGCGCGGTGGTGACGACGCAGATCTCGGCGGTGGAGAAGAGTACCCGCTGCAGCGGCTCCGATTGCAGGAGCCGCTGGTAGTTGCCGAGGCCGGGCTCGGGGTCGGTGACGCTGATCCAGAGAATGCGCGCCAGCGGCAGCAGGAACAGCAGCGTCAGCGGCAGCAGCAGCGGCAGGACCAGCAGCCAGGAGGCGAGGGCGCGGCGCCTCTCGGTCGCCGCGCCCCGGCCCTCCGCCCGCCGCCACCAGCGCCGCGGTGGGCGCTGGCCCTGCGGGGCCCCCGCGTCAGCCCGCCATGAGGTCGAGGAAATCGTTCTGCACCTTGTCGTAATTCTCCGCGTACCACGCGGTGTTGATCGGGATCTGGCGCTTGTAGTTGGGCTCGTAGCCGCAATCGATCTTCTGCAGCTCCGGCGATTCCTTGGCGCTCGCTGCCGGGTTGGCGGGGCCGTTCCCCAGCATCTGCAGCAGCACCAGCTGCCGGTCCGGATCCTGGGTCGAGGCCAGGAAGTCGAACACCGCCGGCCCGCCCGGATTCTTCGCCAGCACCACGATGACGCCGGGCGCCACGATGCCGTGATCCCAGGTCCAGGTGATCTTGCCCTTGGACTCGCGGTCGAGCACCGAGGCGCGGGTGCTCCAGAGATTTCCCATCACCACCTCGCCGTCGCGGAAGAGCTGCTGGCTCGCCGCACCGCCGCCCCACATCAGGAACTCGCTCTTGTGGTCCTTCAGGATCGCGAAGGCGCGCTTCACGTCGAGGGGATAGAGATGGGCGGGATCGACGCCATTGCCGATCAGCACCGCCTCCAGCGAGCCCAGCAGCCACTTGTAGATCGCGCGCTTGCCCGGGAAGTCCTTGAAGTTGAGATAGTCCTTGTAGCCGTTCGGCGCCTTGCCGCCGGTCTTCTCGGTGTTGTAGGCGTTCACCGTCGAGTACATGTAGTTGGCGCAGCCATAGTCGAAGACGTATTCCGGCCGCACCTTGTTCTTGTCCACCTTGGTGTAGTCGATCTTCTGGATCAGGCTCTGCTTGCCGAGGATCGGCGTGTAGTAGGCGTCGCCGTCGCAGCAGTCCCAGATCACCTTGCCGCTCTCCACCTGTGCCTTGATGGCGCCGGGGGTGGGCTCGCCGCCGATCACCGAGACCTTGAGGCCGGAGCTCTTGGCGAAGGGCTGACCCCAGGCGGTGTCCCAGGCCTTCACCGCATCGCCGCCGAAATTGCAGATCACGATCTCCTTGGTCTGCGCCGAGGCCTCCGAGGAGCCGAGGATGATCGGCGCCAGGCCCAGCGCCGCCACCGCGGTCAGGAAGCCGCGGCGATCGATCTCGCCCGTCTCGAATTTCTCCGCCGCCAGCGCGGCGAGGTCCGCCTTGTAATGCGACGCCGTCATCTCTGTCCTCCTCTGTGGATCGGCCGTTATGCGCCGGCCGGCTTTGTCTTGCGCGCCGATCCCCCGATCGGCTCCCCATCCGAGATCCGCAGGTTCGATCCTGCGTCGTTCTCATCCGATATTCTTTCTCCTAAAGTATGCGGATATCGTCGCGCGGGGATCAAGGCCAATCGGCTGCTCCGCGCGGTAGTTTTCACGGGGAAACCGCGGTTTTCACCAGGCTGAATATTGGGGAGCGCTCGCACCATGATTGTCCTCGATGGCAAATCGCTGACGGTGGAAGCGGTGGCGGCGGTCGCCCGCCAGCATGCGCCGGTCTCGCTCGCCGCCGGCGCCCGCAAGGCGGTGGCGGATTGCGCCGCCTTCCTCGATGGTCTCGTCGAGGAAGGCCGGCCGATCTATGGCCTCACCACCGGCTTCGGCGCCCTCGACAGCCGCAGCGTCTCGCGGGATGCCACCCGCGGCTCCCAGCACAATCTCCTGCGCAGCCACGCCGCCGGGGTGGGATCGCCGATGGCGGCGGATGCGGTGCGCGCGATGATGGCGGTGCGCGCCAATGTGCTGGCCTCGGGCCTGACCGGCGTCCGCGAGGCGACCCTCGACGCGCTCCTCGCCATGCTCAATGCCGGCATCATCCCGCGCGTCCCCGAGCAGGGCTCGGTCGGCGCCTGCGGCGACCTGGCGCCGCTCGCGCACATGGCGCTGCCGCTGATCGGCGAGGGCGAGGCGCGGATCGGCGCCGGCGACTGGATGCCCGGTGCCGCGGCGCTGGCATCCGCCGGCGTCGAGCGGCCCAAGGTGGAAGGGCGCGACGGTCTCGCCCTCATCAACGGCACCGAGCAGACCACCGGCATCGGCGCGCTCGCCGTCCATGACGCCAAGCGGCTGGTGGCGCTCGCCGAGGCGGTCTCCGGCCTCTCGATGGAGGCGTTCGGCGCCGTCTCCGACAGCTTCGACGAGCGGACCGCGCTGGCGAAGCCGCATCCGGGTCAGATCGCGACCTCGGCCGCGCTCAGACGGCTCACCGCCGCCAGCCAGGCGGTGCTGCCGCCGCGGCCGAGCCGGCTCCGGGATTCGCTGTCGATCCGCTGCATCCCCCAGGTGCTGGGCGCCGCGCGCGACGCGGTGGCGCTCGCCGAGAGCGTGCTCGAGATCGAGATGAACGCCGCCAACGACAATCCGCTGTTCGGCGTCGCTGATGGCTGGGTCACCTCGAATTCCGGCAACTTCCACGGCCAGCGCGCCGGCGAGGCGCTCGATCACCTCGCGACTTCGGTGATCTCCGCCGCCGTCATCAGCGAGCGGCGCAGCGCCCGCTTCGTCGACGAGAAGCAGAACGGCGGGCTTCCCGCCTTCCTCATCCATCCGAAGGCGCGCCAGGGCGAGAATTCCGGCTTCATGATCGCCCAGTACACCGCGGCGTCGCTGATCGCCGAGCTGCGCATGCGGGCGATCCCGGCGACCATCCAGTCGATCCCGACCTGCGCCAACACCGAGGATCACGTGCCGATGTCGCCGCTGGCGGCACGCCGCGCCGCTTTCGCCATCGACCAGGCGATGACCGTCGTCGCCATCGAGGCGCTGCTGGCGGCCCAGGCCCTCGACATCCGCGGCCTCGCGCCGGCGCCGGCGCTCCGCCCGCTCTACGCGTCGATCCGCGCCCGCGTGCCCAGGATGGTCGACGACCGCGTCATCGGCCCCGACATCGCCGCGACGCGGGTGGCGCTCGAGTCGGCGGCGCCGGCGGTGATGGGGTGAGGTTGCGGACGGGGTTGCGTCCTTCGACGCGCTTCGCTTGCTCAGGATGAGGGAGATCTTTGATTGCGCACAGAAAACCGCCTCATCCTGAGCAAGCGACCGAAGGGAGCGCGTCGAAGGACGCGCCCCTCTCATGCAGCCGGCGATTGAGGCTGGTCTTCGCCCTTCCAAACCGGGCGCCGGGCACTTAGATTGGAGCGATCGCGCAACCAGTAGAAAGGAGGTGATCCAGTGTCTCATTGTCTCAAGCTGCGGTCGTCGGGGGCTCAGACCTGGAATCTCGCCTCGTTCGAGGTCCGGCAGGGCTAAACCGACGTTTCCCCGGCCTCGCGCCGGGACGCGGTTCGACAATGGAAGGGCTGCCCGCCAGGGCGGCCCTTCTTTGCTTGCGGGATCGTGCTTCGGCCTACGCCCGGCGCAGGTGGTGCAGCGTGATCTCCGGCGGGCAGTTGAGGCGGACCGGCACCAGGCTGGTGCCGCAGCCGCGCGAGGTATAGCCGTGCATGCCTTCATACTGCCAGGCGCCGGCGCCGAATTTCCGCGGCAGCTTGGCGTCGAGGATGATCGGCGTGCCGCCCGGCAGGCAGATCTGGCCGCCATGGGTGTGGCCGCTCAGCAGGAAATTGAAATCGGCGTGCGCCGCCTGGCGATAGATCTCCGGCGTGTGGGTGAGCAGGATCGAGAACTCGTCATGCGGCACGTCGCCCGCCGCCTTCTCGATGTTGTCGACGCGGTAGTAGTGCGCATCGTCGACGCCGACGAGATGGATGCGCTGGTCGCCGCGGCGGATCACCTCGACCTCGTTGAGCAGCATGCGGATGCCCATCTGCTCCATCGCCGGCACCATGCGGACGGTGTCGTGATTGCCGAGAACGCCGTAGACCGGCCCCTTGAGATGCGGCCGGAACCAGCGCAGCCCGTCGAGGACGGCCTCGTAGGGCCCATAGGTCTGGGCGCGGAAATCGCCGGTGAGCACCGCGACGTCGTAGGAAACATCCGCCAGCAGCTCGACCACCCGCTGCAGGGCGGCGGAATTCATCTCCACGTGGAGGTCCGTGAGGTGGAGCAGGGTGAAGCCGTCGAAGGCGGGCGGCAGCTCCGGCAGCACGACGGTATTGCGGCGGAGCTCGACCCGCGCGGCATTGCGCCGGCCGCGCCCGTAGAGGCCGGCGAGGCGCAGCGCGGCGCGGATCACCGAATGGATCGAGTACCAGTTCTCGATGTGGAAGAAGTTGATGCCCTTGCGGAAGACGCGCGCCTCGTAGGCCCGCTCGATGCCGAGGCGCTGGCGCGCATGCAGCCGGCCCAACCGCCGCGTCAGCTCCTCGGGGACATCCGGTTTCATCGGGGGGATCGCCTGCGGGGTTCGACGGGCGGGCCAGGATCGAGCCCCGGCCGCGCCGTCGTCAATGCCGGGTCTCGATCTGTTAACGGATGCCGGCGGCGCTGTCCTGAATCCATTGGGCACCGGCGCCGGGGCGCGGCACAATGGGGGCGGATCGGAAGGAGCGGTGCGGTGGTGTTGCGGGTCAGCGAGATCGATCGCGGGCTGCTGGTGGAGGCGGTGCGGCTCCTTGAGCGCGCGGCGCGCGGCGAGGATGTCAGCGCCGAGGCCCGGCATTTCACCGCCGGGCTCGAGATCCGCCTCTCGGACGAGACCGATGCCGGCGGCCGCAAGGTGCAGCGCGTCTATCTTCGCCGTCCGAGCCGCTGACGCGCGTCAGCCTGCGCCGCTCCGCTGCAGGCTCTTGAGGCGCTGCGCCATTTCCTCCGCGCGGCCATCCTCGAACAGGATGCCGGCGATGCGGATCGCCGCGTTGAGCTGGGCGCTCGCCGCGCGATGGCTGGGCTGGCGTGCCAGCGTTTCATAGAGTCGCTCGCCGCGATCGCCGATCGCCGCGCCGACCGCGTCGGTCGCCGACTGCACCGCCGTCGCGAGGCCGAGCCCGCCGCCGCGCTGCCGCAGCAGGACCAGGAAGCGCGCGGCGCGCATCGCCTGCTCGATCGTCTCGCCCCCGGGCACGATCTCCGGCTCGACGCCGTCGCGCCCCAAGGGCAGCACCGCCAGCGCGACCTCGCCCACCAGCGCCAGCCGCTCCGGCGTCAGCGCGTGCGCCGCCACGGCGCGCGTCAGCTGGATCCGCTCGCCCCAGACGCTGTCGCGCCGGATGCCGAACTGCCCCAGCATCTGCTCGGCATTCTCCACATAGCGCGTCAGCGCCTGATGCATCTGCCTGAAGTCGACGGCCGTCTCGCCGGGCCTGCCCGGCAGCGGCATCAGCGCATCGAGATCGCCGGCGAGCAGCGCCAGATCATGCACGAGCCGGTCGGCGAGCAGCGTAAGCTCCGCGTGCGGCGTCGCCGCCTCGGCGGGATTCCATCCCAGCGCGCGGGCGAGGCGGAAGATCTGCCAGGGCCGCTCGAGGCGGTTCATGATGCCGAGCGCCACGTAGCGCGCATCGACCCCGTGCGACTGGGCGAAGCGCAGATACTGCTGGCGCGCCTCGGCGACGGTCTCGTCGCTGAATTCGAGGATGCGGCGCGCCTGGGTCTGGCCGAGGCGGGCGGCGACGGTGCTGGCGAGCTCGACCGCCTGGCGCAGCGGCTCGGCGATGCCGAGCAGATGGGCGATCTCCGCGAAATCCGTGCGCAATCCGGGATCGGCGACGGCGGTGCCGTCGGCGAGCGCCGCTTCCGTCCATTGCCGCGCAGCGCGCTGCGCCGTGGCGCCGAAGCGCTCGATCGCCGCCCAGTCATTGGCGGCGAGGTGGCGCGCGAGCTCGGCCTCCTGCGCCTTCATCTCCTCCGGCGCCCGCTGCTTCAGCGTCTGCCACCAGGGATCGATCGAGGCGCGCGGGATGACGCCGGACATCCGGATCGCACCGGGATGGCCGACCAGGAATTCCTCGAATCCCGCCGCGACCAGGCGAAAGAGCGTCGGCGTCCGCGCCGGCTGCGCCATGCGGAGCTGCCGGCGAAGGCCGGCGAGGATGGTGGCCGCCGGCGGCGTCTCCTGACCGAGGGCGCGCTGCAGCTCCAGCTTGCGCGCGAGCGCCGCCGCCTCCTGGGGAGGCAGCTGATCAAGGAATCCCTCGAGCTCGGCCGGCTTCTTCTCGACCATCGCTCATTCTCTGGTAGTCATGGTATAAAAACGCTTAAGAGAACAAAGCCTTGCGCCCGCCGACGGCGACCGGCCGGAATCTGCGAGCGAAATCCGAAGTCTGGCTTGCTGCGCACTGGTTGAGTTACTCAGGCGCAACTCTCCCTTTGATGTCGGCCGCCGCCTCTCCCTTGTCATTTTCCGCTCGGGGCAGTTGCGCGGCTCCGCGTCGGAGGGGGATACGTTCGGGACGGACTTGATCCGGCCTTCCATCCCCCGCCGAGGAGAGACGTGCCTTGCGCAGCCATCACGACATGGGCGGGCTTCCCGCCGGGCCGGTCGAGCGCACGGAGCACGACTACGCCCATTGGGAAAAGCGCGTCGACGCGCTGATGGTGCTGCTGTCGCGGCAGAAGCTGCTGCGGGTCGACGAGCTCCGCCGGCAGATCGAGGGTCTGCCGCCCGACGCCTACGACAAGATGACCTATTACGAGCGCTGGATCGCCGCCATCACGCGCGTCCTGCTGGAGCGCGGGGTTCTCACTTCCGACGAGCTCGGCCGGCGGATCGCGGAGGTGCAGGCGAAGGGAGATCCGGCATGAGCGCCGACGCGGCGGCGCCGCGCTTCCAGGCGGGCGATGCCGTCCACGTCCGGTTCGCCGATCCGCCGGGCCATCTGCGCGCGCCCTGGTATATCCGCGGCCAAGCGGGCGTCATCGAGCGGCTCTGCGGCAGCTTCGCCAACCCGGAGGAACTCGCCTACAACCGCGCGGGCCTGCCCAAGCAGCCGCTCTATCGCGTCCGTTTCCTGCAGAGCCGGCTCTGGCCGGACTATCGCGGTCCCGCCTCCGACACCGTCGAGGTGGAGATCTATCAGCATTGGCT
>DATKPX010000191.1:0-2842 GCA_035523855.1 Allostellaceae bacterium | reverse complement strand
GGCGGAGTAGCCTTTCACTCCGGCTTCAACGGCTTGAAATCCGGCCAGTCTTCCAGCTTGGCGACGCTGTTGACGATCTCGGCGACCAGCGCCCGCCCGCCCTCGCCATTGGTCATCACGACGGCGCCGTGGCTGCCGTCGGCGTAGCCGACCATCAGGGCGTTGTATCCGAGATTGACGCCGGGATGGCGGAAGCGGAGGGTGGCGCCGTCGCCGTCGAGGAGGAGGCCGAGGCCGGTGGGCCCGCCGCCCTGGCGCGTCAGCATCCGCCGCGCGCTGTCGAGCGACATCAGCGCGGATTGCCGGCCGGACCAGGCGCGCGAGAGCCCGATCATGAAATGGGCGAGATCGACCGGCGTGGTCCAGAGCCCGGCGGCGGCGAGCTCGGGATAGACATGAGCGCGGCCCTTGATCGGCTGGCCGTCCGCGTCATGGGCCGCGGCGGCATCCGCCCAGAGATCCTCCGGCAGCGGCTGCCAGTAGCCGCTCCGCACCATGTTGAGGGGTGCCAGCACCTGCTGCTCGGCGATCAGCGGGAAGGGCGCCGCCATCGCGTCCTGGAGCAGCTGCTGCAGCACCTCGTAGCCGCCGCCCGAATAGCGGAACTCGGTGCCGGGCGGCCACTGGACGCGGACCGGCCGGGTGTTCGCCGGCGGCCTGCCGTCGAGGATCTGCCGCAGGTCCGGCAGCCGTGCATCGGCGGCATAGCCGGGGAAGCCCGGCACGGTGAGGCCGGCGCGATGGCTCAGCAGCTCCGCCAGGGTCACGGGATGGCCGCGCATTGGCGCCGTCACCGGGATCCGCCAGGAGCTGAGGTCCCGGTTGACGTCGCGATCGAGCGCCAGCTGCCCGCCCTCCACCAGCCGCATCGCCGCCGCGGCCGCCACCGGCTTGCTGATGGAGGCGGCCTGGAAGAGGGTGCTGACCGCCACCGCATCGGCGGTGCCGGCGGTGCGCAGGCCGTGCGCGCTCACCCAGACGATGCGCTCGTCGCGGATGACCGCGAGGCTGAGGCCCGGCACGTGGTAATGCGCCATCCGGTCGGCGATCGACTGCGGCTGGGCGTCCGGCCCGCCATCGAGGGGCAGGATGGCGGTCTCAAGCCTGGCGATGCTGTCGTCCTGCGGCGGCCGTGACGAGCACGACCCCAGCACGAGCGCAGCAAGGACTGCCACCAGTACGCGCATGGCCGACCTCCCCCGGACGCGACTCGGGCGTCCCCCAATGCCCGCGGGAAAGAGCGCTCTTTGCCCCTGCCCTTTCCCGCTGCTATAAGGCCCGCCATCGCAACGCCCCCTCGGAGGACGCGACGGTGGCCCGAGCCACGATTCTGATCCTGAACGGTCCCAATCTCAACATGCTGGGCGTGCGCGAGCCCGCCATCTACGGCACCGACACGCTCGCCGACATCGAGGCCGCCTGCGCCGAGCGCGCCGGCGACCTGGAGCTGGAGATCGATTTCCGCCAGTCGAACCACGAGGGGCAGCTCGTCGACTGGATCCAGGAGGCGCGAACCGGCGCCGACGGCATCGTGATCAACCCAGCCGGGCTCACCCACACCTCGGTCGCCGTGCACGACGCGCTCAAGCTCTGCGACGTGCCGGTCATCGAGGTGCACCTCTCGAATATCCACCGCCGCGAGGAATGGCGGCACCATTCCTATATCAGCCTGGTGGCGGACGGCATCATCATGGGCCTGGGGCCGCAGGGCTACCTGCTGGCGCTCGACGCCATGGCGCGGATCCTCGAGGCCGCCGGCGACAACAAGGCCGACTGACGGAGACAGGTGACCGGAATGGCCAAAGGCGATCTCTCGATCGACGGCGACCTCGTGCGCAGCCTGGCGGCGCTGCTGGAGGAGACCGGCCTCACCGAGATCGAGTATGCCGTGGGCGAGCGGCGCATCCGGGTGGCGCGCGGCGGCACCGCGGTCGCGTTCACCGCGCCGGCCGCCGCCGCACCGGCAGAGGCCGCGCCCGCGACGCCGTCGGTGGCGGCGATGGATCATCCCGGCGCCATCAAGGCGCCGATGGTCGGCACCGCCTATATCGCGCCGCAGCCGGATCAGCCGCCTTTCGTGAAGCTCGGCGACAAGGTCGATGAGGGCCAGGTGCTGCTGATCGTCGAGGCGATGAAGGTGATGAACCAGATCCGCGCGCCGCGCGCCGGTCGGGTGGCGGAGATCCTGGTCGCCGACGGCTCGCCGGTCGAGTACGGTCAGGTCATGATGGTGATCGAGTAGACGGGCCGGCGCCGGCATGTTCGAGAAGATCCTCATCGCGAACCGCGGCGAGATCGCGCTGCGCATCCACCGCGCCTGCCGCGAGATGGGGATCAAGACCGTGGCGGTGCATTCCACCGCCGATGACACCGCCATGCATGTGCGGCTCGCCGACGAGAGCGTCTGCATCGGGCCGCCGCCGGCGCGCGAGAGCTATCTCAACATTCCCGCCATCCTCTCGGCGGCGCAGATCACCGGCGCCGACGCGATCCATCCGGGCCTCGGATTCCTCGCCGAGAACGCGGGCTTCGCGGAGATGGTGGAGGAGCACGGCTTCGTCTTCATCGGCCCGACCCCGGAGCATATCCGGATGATGGGCGACAAGGTGGTGGCGAAGCGCATCGCCAAGGAGCTCGGCATTCCCGTGGTGCCGGGCTCCGACGGCGCCGTCGAGGGGCTCGACCACGCGCTGGTGGAAGCGGAGAAGATCGGCTATCCCGTCCTCATCAAGGCGGCAGGCGGCGGCGGCGGCCGCGGCATGCGGGTCGCCCGCGATGCGGCAGCGCTCAAGGAGATGCTGCCGGCGGCGCAGCGGGAATCCGCCGCCTTCTTCGCCAATGC
>DATKPX010000190.1:0-6514 GCA_035523855.1 Allostellaceae bacterium | reverse complement strand
CGTCGATGTCGCGGGCCGCGACGCCGGCCTTCTTCAGCACCAGGTGGATGCCGTGGAAGAAGCCGTCCAGCAGGTTCTGGTGGGTGGTGAGGGTCTTGTCGACCGCGAGCGAGCCGTCGCTGCCGCGCAGCACCACGTCGGTGAAGGTTCCGCCGATATCGACCGCGAGCGAATAGCTCATCTCTCTCCCACCTTCCATCCTAGCTGCGTCGACGCCGCCGCGGCGGCCTCGCTCACCTGCGCGATCTGGCGCTCCGTCGGCTGCGCCGCGATGAACTGCGAGGATCCGACGATCGCGATGGCGCCCCGCCACTCGTTGCGATGATCGAAGATCGGGCAGGCGAGCGTGTTGACGCCGACCAGCACCTGGTCGCAGGCCGTCGCCCAGCCCTGCCGCCGCACCGCCTCGACCGCGGTCCGGAGCCGCGCCGGATCGGTGATGGTGAACTGCGTCCAGCTGCGCAGCGGCCCGCTCAAGCTCCGCTCCAGCAGCGCCGGCGGACCGAAGGCGAGCGCCACCAGCCCATGGGCCGAGGTATGAAAATCGAAGGTCGAGCCCGGCTTGATGCCGAACTCGATCGCCGTCTTGCCCTGCACCAGCTCGAGGATCGTCGTCGCGCCCTCGACCAGTGCCGAGAGCGTCACCGCGTGGCCGGTCTCCTCGCGCAGCCGCATCATCTGCGGCCGCGCCACGCCCAGGATGTCGAAGCGGTCGCGCACGGCCTCGCCGAGGGTGAGCAGCTTGATGCCGATCTCGTAGCGCTCGGTCTCCGCGTCCTGGCGCACGTAGCCGTGGTCGACGAGGGCGCGCAGATGGCGATGGGCGCGCGGCTTCGAGATGTCGAGAGCGCGGGCGATGTCGGAAACGCCGCGCGGCCGCGGCGCCGCCGCCAGCAGCTCGATGAGCCGGAGCACCAGATCGACCGAGCCGAGACCGCTGGTCTCGAGCGGGCCGCTGGGACTCTCCGCAACCGGAAGGCGGGCTGAAGCCGTCGGCAAAGAGCGTTTCCTCGCTTGTTCCGTTGAACGGAACGGTGTTCCGATTTATCGCCGCAGAATGTCTCCGACCCTCCCCGCTGTCAAGCCAGGCGGGGTCAGTGGCTGAGATGCAGAGATAAAGAGTGCGGCAGGCGCCCGACGTTACGTCGGCCGATCACCGGGCTCGCCACGCCTCGGCGACGAAGCTCTCGAGCTCCCGGTTGTAGCGCGGCGCATCCTCGTAGAAGGGCGAATGACCGCAGTCGTCGTACCAGGAGATCCGCGACGACGTCACCGCCGCCGCGGTCATCTCCGCCGCCTGCGGCAGGATCACCCGATCGAGACGGCCATGGACGATCAGCGTCGGCACCGTGATCTTGCGCAGCGCCGCGATCGTCGCCTCCTTGTCGGCGCGCCACTCCGCAAGCGCGTCGCGCACCGGTCGCGGATAGAGCATGTTGTAGGCAACGGCGAGCAGCAGCTCGTCGCCGACCGGCGGCTTGGCGAAGCAATCCCGGAGAAAAGCGATCTCCGACAGGAGCCGCGCCCGCAGGTCGCTGGCATCGACCTTCGAGGTGGCAAGCGACGCCGCCCCGCGGACGCTCGGATCCTCGATCGGCCGGCAGGAGAGGAAATTGATGCCCGCGAGCCGCCGGTCGCCGTAATGAACGAGGTATTGGCGGATAACGCGGCCGCCGAGCGACCAGCCGACCACGACGGGGCGCCGCAGCCCCTTGGCCTCGATCACCGCCGCGACGTCATCCGCCCAGACCCGGCCGTTCTGATAGAAGCGCGGCTCGAGCGGCTTGTCGGAGGCGCCATGGCCGCGCAGATCGAAGGCGACGATGCGATGGCGCCGCGCCAGCGCGCTGTCGGTCTGCCGCTCGAAGCAGAGATGACACTGCGCCTGGCCGTGGATGAGCAGGATCTCCGGACCCGCGGGATCGCCCCATTCGCGCACCGAGAGGTTGAGGCCGTCGGGCGTGCGCACCGTCATCTCGCTGCCAGGTGCCGGCCCCAGTCGCGTCGTGTCCGTCATCGGCTCGGGCCCTCGTGCAGGTGGTGGCATGCCAAGGCCGGAGCCTAGCATCGCCGAGGCCCCGCGCGAATCTGCCTATCGCTGAGCCGAGGCTCGGGGCGCCGAGCTCCGTCTGTCGGAGGCCGGCTCGAGGCCCATATAGATGCGATGCAGGCGCTCGTCGGCCAGCAGCTCCCGGCTGGTGCCCGACAGCGCGAGCCGGCCGCTCTCCAGAATGTAGCCGCGGTCAGAGAGCTTGAGGGACTGCTGGATCGCCTGCTCGGTGAAGAGCACGGTCATGCCCTGCGCGCTGAGTTTCGTGATGATCTCGGAGATCTCGCCGACCAGGCGCGGCGACAGGCCGAGAAAGGGCTCGTCCAGCATGATCAGGCGCGGCCGGCCCATCAGCGCGCGGGCGATCGACACCATCTGCTGCTGGCCGCCGGACAAGGTCGAGGCGAGCTGGCGCCGCCGCTCGCGCAGCGCCGGGAACATCGCGTAGCTGGCGTCGAGCGCCTCGGCGCGCCGGGCGCGCAGCTTCGGCAGGTAGGCGCCCAGCAGCAGATTCTCCTCCACCGACATGAACGGGAAGAGCCGGCGGCGCTCCAGCACATGGGAGAGGCCGCGCGCGAGCAGCTGGTAGGTCGGCACCGTGTCGATGCGCGCGCCGTCGAACCACACCTCGCCGGCGGCCGGCCGCACCAGGCCCGAGATCGCGTTCATCAGCGAGCTCTTGCCGGAGCCGTTGTGCCCCATGAGGCAGACTACCTCGCCCTCGGCGACCTCCAGCGAGATGCCGTGCACGGCGATGTAGCTGCCGTAGCGCACCGCGACGTTCCTAACCGACAGCAACCGCGCCTCCGACATAGATGTCGATGACATGCGGGTCGTTGAGCACCGTCTCGGGCTCGCCCTCGCGGATGCGTTCGCCCAGATTGAGCATGACGAGGCGGTCGGCGACGGCGCCGATGATGCGCAGATTGTGCTCGATCACCAGCACCGAGATGCCCTGCTCCTTCACCTTGCGCATCAGCGCCACCAGCCCCGGCACGCTCTGCTGGTCGAGCCCGCCCGACACCTCGTCCATCAGCAGGAGGCGCGGCCGCGTCGCCAGGGCGCGCGCCAGCTCCAGCCGCTTGCGCTCGCCGGTGCTGAGCCCGTCGGCGGGCGCGTCGACGCGATGGGCGAGGCCGACGAAGGCGAGGCAGCGCTCGGCCTCGGCGCGCGCCGCCTGGTGAGTAGCGTAGCGCGGCAGCGCCGCCACCATGACGTTCTCCAACGCGGAGAGCCGGGTGAAGGG
The DNA here is from genome assembly GCA_035523855.1 of Allostellaceae bacterium. GTDB lineage: Bacteria > Pseudomonadota > Alphaproteobacteria > ATCC43930 > CGMCC-115725 > DASZHJ01. The sequence continues at coordinate 3,218 of DATKPX010000190.1, read as the reverse complement.
CTTCACGATCTGGAAGGTGCGGGCGATGCCGAGGCGGCTGATCTGATGCGGCGCGAGGCCGCGCAGATCCTGATCGCCGAACAGGATGCGGCCGGCCTGCACCGGAACGATGCCGGTGATCAGGTTGAAGACCGTGGTCTTGCCGGCGCCATTCGGGCCGATGAGCCCGACCACCTCGCCCGGCTCGACAGTGAAGCCGAGCTCGCGCACCGCCACCGCGCCGCCGAAGCTGCGGCTGACATCGGTAAGGGCGAGCACCGGCGGCCGCGTCCAGCTATCGGCCTCGACGAAGAGCGGCTCGCCCTCGGGAAGCGTAATGACCGGGCGATTCGGCACGCTGCTCGTCCGCGCGCCGGCCGCGGGATCGAGGAGACCGGCGATCCGCCGCACCAGCGCCTTGAAGCCGGTGCGCACATGGATCTCGATGCCGGTCGGCAGGTAGAGAATGGTCGCGATCAGCAGCGCGCCGTAGATGATGAGGTGGACGCCTTGCAGGCTGCCGCCCCAGATCGCGCGGGTGATCTCGGCCACCGGCACCAGGACGATCGCGCCATAGAGCGGCCCAAGCACCGTGCCGAGCCCGCCCAGCACCGACATGATCACCATCTGCACCGAGAAATCGATGCTGATCAGGCGGGTCGGCGTGATGAAGAGGATGAACTGGGCGTAGAAGGTGCCGGCGATCGCGGTGAGGAAGGCGGAGATCAGCAAGGCCGCGAGCTTGACGCGCCAGGGGCTGGTGCCGAGGCTTGCCACTGCCTCCTCGTCGTCGGCGATCGCGGCGAGGTAGTAGCCCATGCGCGAGCGCTTGATCAGCTGCACGATGCCGAGCGTCGCCAGCAGGATCGCCAGCATCACATAGGCGTAGCCGACCTTGCCGCCGAACTGGAAGATCAGCGGCGCGCTGCCCTTGGGCGGCAGCGCGAGTCCGCTGACGCCGCCGATCTTGATGCCGAAGAGGGTGTCGGAGAGCTCGAGCCCGACCCGCAGCATCTCGGCAAAGGCGATGGTCGCCAGCGTGAAGAAGGCGCCGCGCAGGCGGAAGCAGGGATAGGCCACGATGCCGGCGGCGGCCGCGGCGACCGCGCCGCCGACGAACATGCCGAGCCAGGGGGTGAGGCCGAGATTGAGCCAGAGCAGGCTCGATGTATAGGCGCCGAGGCCAAGGAACGCCGAATGCCCGAAGGAATACTGGCCGGCAAAGCCGCCGATGATGTTCCAGGCGCTGGCGCACTGGGCGAAGAACAGGATCCAGATATAGAGCTGCAGCCAGTAGGTGGCGTCGTCGAGCGTCCAGATCGCGATCACCGGCACCAGCGCGAAGCCGAGCGCGGCGGCGAGGCCGAGCACCCAGGCGACGGCGGTCTCGGTGCGCGTCATCACCGCCGCTCCACGCCGAGCAGCCCCATCGGCCGCACGAAGAGCAGCAGCACGAAGAGGCCGAGCAGCACCACCTGGGCGGCGGCCGCCTGGGTGTAGAGGCCGACCACGCCTTCGACCACGCCGACGATGAGGCCGCCGAGCGCGGCGCCGGGCATGCTGCCGAGCCCGCCCAGCACGCAGATCACGAACGCCTTCAGGATGAAGGTCGTGCCGACGGCGGGATGCGTGTAGTAGAAGGGCGCCAGGATGGCACCCGCGATTCCCATCAGCGCGCTGCCGAGCGCGAAGGCGACGTTGTAGATGCGCCGGTCGTCGATGCCGAGCAGGCGCGCGACCTGCCTGTCCTGCCCCACCGCCCGGATCGCGCGGCCGAGGTCGGTGCGGGTGAAGAAGAGGTAGAGCAGGCTCGCCACCACCGCCATGGTGCAGAGGCCGACGAGCCGCGGCGTGCTGATGATGAGGCCTTCCCAGCGCAGCTTGGCAAGCCCGATCGGCACCACCACGGTCTTGAAGTCGGCGTGGAAGAACAGCAGCGCCAGGTTGTCGAGCACCAGCGCGAGGCCGAGGGTGAGCAGCAGCGCGCTCATCGGCTCGCGGGCACGCTCGCGCGCCAAGAGCGGCGTCAGCAGCCGATCCTGCACCACATATCCCAGCGCGAACAGCAGCGGCACCGACACGATCGGCGACAGGTAGGGGTGGATGCCGAACAGCGCCCAGAGCCAGTAGGAGACGAACATCGCCACCATCAGCAGCGAGCCCTGGGCGAAGTTGATCACCCGGATGGTGCCGAAGATGACATTGAGCCCGAGCGCGATCAGCCCGTAGACGCCGCCGATCAGGAAGCCGCTGAGGGCACCTTGCAGCAGCTCATGCATGCGGCAACGCGCACCGCCGCGGACGCGTCGTCACGGCGCCGGATATGGCCAGACCACCTTGGCCGCCGGATCGGCGAGAGTGGTCGGGAACAGCAGCACCAGCTTGCCCTGCTGCCACTGCACGACGAAGGCGGCGGCATCGGGATTCTCGCCGGCGGCGTCGAAGGCGATCTGCTTGTAGGGGATCAGCATGGCGTGATTGTTGGGATCGGTGATCTTGGTGGCGACCAGCGCGTCGCGCAGCGCCTCGGCCGTCGGCGCGCCCTTCACCCGCTCCAGCGCGTCGGCGATGATCCAGGCATTCTGGTAGTAGGACGCCGAATCCTCGGTGAAGGAGACGCCGAAGCGCTTCACGTGCTTGGCGTTCTCCTCGGCGATCCAGGGCACCGAATAGCCGATGCCGGCATCCCAGGCCACCGCCGACAGCACTCCCTCGGCGAGCGGTCCGGCGCCCTTCTCGAAATCCGGCTGCACGCTGCCGCCGCCGCCGGCGGCGAACACCACCGGGCGCAGATCCTGCTCCGACATGGTGCGCGCGATCAGCAGCGCGTCGCCCAGATAGGAGTCGATCACCACCAGATCGGGCTTCGTCGCCTTCGCCTTGACGATCATCGAGGTGAGGTCGGGCGAGGCGAAGGGATAATTCTCCAGCAGCGCGACTTTGGTGCCGGCGGTCTCCAGCCCGCTCCGCTGATGCACGCTCACCGATTTCCCCCAATCGGTGTTCTCCGCCATGATCGCGGCGGTGGTGAGCTTGGTGCCGGTCTTGCCGCTGAAATACGCGATCGCGTCGGTGAGTGCCTTGGCCTTGACCGCGTCGTTCGCGTGCGGCCGGAAGAAATACTTGAAACCGCGCGTGGCGAGCCCGTCGGCGGTGCCGAAATTGAGCCATGGCACGTGATAGCGCTCGGCCACCGCCGAGGCCGGCATGGAGACGCCGCTCTGGAACGCGCCGATGAC